>JASHYV010000120.1 GCA_030064695.1 Thermoplasmata archaeon | reverse complement strand
ATGGGGGATCGAAGGTTCAAGCGTTGGAACACGCCCGAGCAACTCGAGAAGCCGGCGGTCTGGGTCGCCTCGAAGACCTATCCGCTCCGGCTCTCCCGGGACTCTGCGCTCGCTCAGTGTCTCACCGAGCATCTGCTCCACCTGGGCGAGGTCGAGGCGATGCTCTGGCAGCTCGACGTCAAGCCCCCTTCGACCTTCTGGATCATGCGACGGGTCCTCCACGGGCAATGGCCACCTCCTCCGTCCGCGGTCCTTCCCGTCCGCATTCGGAGGCGGACCGGACCCGTGCGTCGTACGAGTCGGGCTCGAGCGTCGGGGCGAGCCGGACGTCGGGGTAGGTCGCGCGTCGGTCGAGCTCGGAACTAGCCGCCGACCCCGGGAGACCCCCGGGGGGTCCTCGGGAGGTAGCGTCGCTCCGCCCCGGCCGTCCGACGGGCTGGAGCGATAGAAGTAAGTTGGGCTCTTCATTGTCGCAAGCGTGACCGACGTGCCGTGGAACCCCGCCCCCATAGAGTGGGTTCCGTCCGAGCAGCGGTGGTGGATCCCGCGCGTGATAGCGCCGGCGATCGCCGTCGTCGCCGCGGGCGTGATGCTCTATTGGGAATGGATCACGGTGGGAGCGGCGCTGGGCAGCTCGGCGCTGGTGTTCGCGTCGGGAGAGGCCGTCATTCTCGGCGCGGTGGTGTTCGTCTTCCTATCGGTCGCGTTTCTCCCGTCGGTCCGCCGCCTCGGGATCTCTCCGGACGGGATCGAGCTCGACGTAGGCGTTCGCAAATTTCACTACTCCTGGGATGGCGTGAGAGAGGTGACCCGGACCCACACTCGACGGTTCCGTCGCGACGGCAGCGACTCGATCGTGGTCACCCGGGTCTCGGTCGGCTACGGATGGACAGAGAACCGGTTCCGGCTCTCCGCGAATCAAGGCGACCGGCTCGCCCACTTCATGCGGATTGCGTAGTCCTGCGCGCCGCCACCGTTACCGGTCACCCTCTCGCCGGAGGTCGAGACCGGATTCGAGCCGCGCTCTCAGATTGGTCGGGTAGTACCTACGGCCCAGGGACACGCCGAGGAAGACCCCGGGGCGAGCCGGGCCCCCCCAACGCCCGACGGCCGAAGTCAGGGCGCTTCGGTCCGATCCGCACGGTCCGACCTACTCTCGTTCCCTTACTCGCTTAAATCGACCTAAGGGAATCGTTCGTCGCCGGGACGGCAGAAGGAGGCAAGCCATGCGGAAGGTGTTCATGATCATGTTCATGACGATCGACGGCCGCGCCCAGTTTCCCATCTATCCGCCCGATCCGAAGGGCGACGCGGACGACGAGGACCCGATGTGGCTGCCGCGCATGAAGACGATCGACACGCTCCTGCTCGGCCGGAAGGCCTACGAGCTGTGGGCGGGGTACTGGCCGGCGCAGAAGAGCGACCCCAAGGCCAGCGAGTGGCAGAAGAACTTCTCGCGATTCGCCGACGCCGCCGAGAAGGTGGTCTTCTCGAAGACCCTGAAGAGTGGGAAGTGGGAAAAGACCCGGATCGTGCACGGGTCGCCGGCGGACGAGGTTGCGAAACTTCGGAAGGAGAAAGGTGGGAACCTCGCCCTGGGCGGTGGCCCCCGCATTGCGCAAGCGTTCCTGGCCGATGGGGCCGTGGACGAGGTGCTCCTCGCGGTCTTCCCCTCGATCGTATCGCGCGGAAAGCCGATGTTCCGCACCGTCGACGAGCCGGACCTCCAGGAGGACCGCGTTCCGATCGGCGCGCCGGGACGGCACGACTTCAAATTGCTCGACTCGAAGCCGCTCAGCGACGGGACCATGTTCCTGCACTACCAGCGGCGGGACTGAGGCGAAGTCCTTCGTCGACGGTCTCGACGGGAGACTCGCACCGGACGGCCGAGTCACTCCCGCCAGTTCAGTTGGCGGTCCGGAACTCCGTGGGCCGGACCGTACGACTGGGCTTCGGCCCGCCGCACGGGGTCGCCGCGAGGATAGCGGAACACGCGTCCTTCGTAGACCACGAACGTCTCAAGCCGCCCGGAGAAGTTCGCATACCAGCCCGGCTTCAGCATCTTGGAGAGAGTGTCCGCGAGCTCGGAACCCCGGTCCTCCTCTAACTCGAAGTCGACGATGCACCAGACGTCGGGCATCCCGGCCGCGATCTGCTCGGGGGACAGCTCCGGGCGCTCCCGCCCCAGGTCCTGAACCACGAACCGGAAGCCGGTGAGCGAGGCGTCGTCCCGAAGGCTCTCCAAGAGCAGCGTTCCCTTGATCATGGGATCTCCGGGGAGGAACCAAACGGGTTCACCCGATATACGGGCTTCAACAGGGGCACTTCGGGACCCTCCCGTTGTGTTCCGGGCGGGGCGGCTCTGCAACCACTTATGCTCCGCGACGCCTCGGTGGGAGCCAGTCGATCTCGACACCGCGACGGAGCGGGCTACCTATGGCACCGAAGAAGAAACGCCCCACTCGCTTGAGAAGGCCCGTCCAGCGATCGGCGGAGGAGACTCAGGGCGAGGCCGCGGTCCTCGCGGCTATCGCTCGAATGCCACCCCCGTGGCGGGCGATGGGGGAACGGCTCCATGCCGTGATCAAGGCCAACGCACCCACCCTCTCGATGCGAACCTGGTACGGGATGCCGGCCTATGCGAAGGGCGGCGACGTGGTCTGCTACTTCCGCGGCGGAGACAAGTTCAAGGAGAGGTACATGACGCTCGGGTTCAACGACTCGGCGCGTCTCGACGAGGCCCATCTTTGGCCGGTCGTCTTCGCACTGACCGAGATCTCTCCATCGGAAGAACGGGAGATCGCGGCGATCGTCAGGAAGGCGGTGCGCTGAGCGGCGGCGCTGCTCCAGCCCTCGGAAGAGAGTGGATCCTCGATGCCCGCCGCAGCAACCCTCAGGATCTCCGCGAAGAACCTGGGTCAGCTGGCCCTTCCGGGCTCCTGCCCGAGATGCTTCTGGCTCGGACTGCACTACGATCTTCCCTTCACAGGGCCCTTCCCCGGGATCTTCTCCTCGCTGGACTCGTTCTCGAAGAACGTCGTTCACGCTCACTTCGACCGGTTCCAGCGCGCCCCGGCGTGGCTCTCGGAGCTCGGCGAGTTCAGCTCCTATCTGTCTCCCCCGAGCTCGCGGACGTTCTTCGTGGACGACCTGGTCCCCGGCACGCGCCTCACGGGGGCTCCGGACGGGATCCTGGTGCGCAAGGACGGAAGCAAGGTCATCATCGACTACAAGACCGCTCGACACACGGAGACCCAGGACCGTCTGCTGCCGATCTACGAGGTCCAGCTCAACGGGTATGCCCTGATTGCCGACCATCTCGGAATGGGCCCGGTCCGGCAGGTGGCGCTGGTCTACACGGAGCCGATGACGAAGGGCGACCCGGACTTCTTCGAACACGCGCGCACGCCCGAGGGGTTTCGAATGGGCTTCCACGCGAAGGTCGTCCCGGTCGCGCTCGAGCCGGACACGGTCCTCCCGCTGCTCCGGAAGGCGGTGGAGATCTTTGGATCGGAGTCGCCTCCTCAAGGTGCGGCCGGCTGCGAGGACTGCAGTAACTTCGAGCTGCTCCGAGACGCGTCTCGGAAGTGGGCCTAGCGGGCACCCCGACGCCCCGCTGGCCGCACGAGCGGCTCGACCTCTCTCGGGATCGACGGCAACGCGCTTCTCGGTATCCGTAGGAGGGACCCCGAATCGAATGGAGGTTCCGACAGCCAGCGGACGGCTCTGAGTCAGGCGTTATTTAAATATTAGTTCCGAAATTTGAGGAGTATGGTCCTCTCTTATCTCGATGCCATCGACCACCTCTACGGTGGCTCTGAGTTCACGGTCCCAGATTTCGCGACGCGGGTCGGAAATCCGCGGGCCGCGAAGCTGCTCTCCGACCTCAAGCGACGCGGGCACCTAGCCCGAGTCGGACGCGGGCGGTATCGGCGTCTAGCGCCAGGAGAGCGGCCGGATCTGCGCCGTTACGAGTGGCGGAGGGCAAGGAACGCTCTGCTCGAGGGGCCGACCCCAAAGGCCTGGGCGGGTGCCAGCGCCGTCGAAGTCTGGACCGGCGGGCGGTATCGAGTTTCGCCTTCCGTGTTTCTGAGAGTGTTCACGCTGGCGGTTCCTCGAAGCGACCTCCTGCGCTGGCGTCGATACCTCCGTTCTCGCGGTCTGTCGGCCAGCGGCAGGAAGCGAATCGGGATCCGTGTCGAGTTGATTCCCGTTCCGGAGCTCAAGGTCACCTTCCGAGAAGGCGAGCCCGTGATCTCGCGCAACGCGGTGTTGGAGCTCATTCGCGCGCACCCGGCCATCTTCGCGAACGCATGGGAGCTGGTACGTGATCGACCCGGATGAACGGGAGGGGCAGGTGGTGGAATTGCTCCTCGCGTGGCCCCGGGATCTGCCCGGCGTATTGATCG
>JASHYV010000119.1 GCA_030064695.1 Thermoplasmata archaeon | reverse complement strand
CGAGAGGGGGGCCCCGGATAAAAACCTCTCACCCGGGACCTTCGACCTGTCCGACCGTCCTGCGATGGGGCGGGAGGCGACGCCCCGTGCCGACCTTCTCCACCCCTCCGAATGACGTGCCGGCCCGGACCGTCGCGCACCGGACGGGCGAAGGGTTCATGGTCTACGGGGGGAATCGCTGGGGGATGTCCGGTGCCCCGCCCGGCCCGGCACCGGCCGGCGGACCCCTCGGGTCGTCCTGGCGGCCGCATGCCCCCGCCGTCCCTCGACGTACCTGGGCGACCGTCGCGGTGGCGGTGGGGATCGGGGTCGTCATAGTGGTCGCGCTGGTCGCCTCCGGCGCCTTCAAGTCGGGGGGATCGGGAGGGACGGCCTCCTCCGGACTCTCGTCGACGCAAGCGATGGCGATCGCGCACCAGGAGACGCCTACCGGCACCTGGTACATCGAGTCGATCGGGGGCCTTGCGCTGGCCAACGCCACGACGTTGACGTACAATCTGTCCGAATACTCGGACCTCAACTGCTCGATTTCGTTCCTGAAGGGCGGGCTGATCTCGCAGCTGACCCTACCGGCCTACACGGGCGGCCTCACGGCGGGGACCGCGAACGTCTGGTCGTTCGAAGAGGTGGATCCCACCGAGGGGGCGCTCTTGGAGACCCTCATCGTGAACGGAGCGGTGGTCGATGCGTTCGAGCTCTCCCAGGGGGTCTGCGCCGAGGCGGCGGAATCCTTCGAAGGGACGACCGGTGCGGTCATTAGCAGCTCGGCGGCGGCGGCGGACCTCCTCGATCAGGGTCTTTCGTCCTTCGTGGCGGCCCATCCCACGGGGCTCAACTTGGAAATGAGTTTCCTCAACATCGAGGAGGACGATCTGGGGCTGGGCCCGCAGTGGGGGTTCTACCTGACCGCGTGCTCGCCGATCTCGCCCGCGACCTCGGGGCCGGCCGAGTCGCCGACCTACTCGGGGACGGTGAACGCCAGCGACGGGGCGGTGACCTCTTCCTCGACCTCCACGGAGGACTGCTCGGGGTCGTCGGGCGGCTCGGGGAGCACGACGCCAATTGGGTCCGTGCTGGCGCTCGGAGGTTCCTACGAGTTCACCGGCCCCGGCAGCGGCGGAACGATCGAGAGCCAGGGCTGCGCGTCGGGGGACGCCTGCCTCGAGGTGACGATCGTGCAGGCCTCGGGAGTCGCCCCGGACGACTTCGGCCTCGAGGTCGAGTCCGGAAGCGGAGCGCTTGACTTCAACATCTCCGGCTACGCCGTCGTGAACGCGAGCGGAGCGGTGCTCGCGTGGTACGACGGGCCGTTCGTCAGCCCGGCCTGGTCCGGCTCCGCCGCGGAGCTGGCCGCCAACCTCTCGGCGCTGGACTCTATCGTCATCGACTGCGGGACGGCCGCGCCGCCCTCCGGGACAGGGTACGTGCTAGTGGCGTACGGGGTCAGCCCGTTCTCGGGATCGATCGAGACCTCGATCCCGTAGCGGTCGCTAGGAGGACGGGGCCACCGCATCCGGGTGGAGACGGGCGTACCGCTTGCCCAACCCCCAGCCGATCGCGGCGAAGAGGACCCCGCCGACGACCGCCCCGATCGCCAGGTAGACGATCGCGGTGGTGAGGTTGGTCAGGTCAAAGACGAAGAACTGCTGCAGCAGGATCACCGTCACGATGCCCAGGACGACGCCGGACCCCGCGGCGTGGGAGGCGGCGCTCACGAGGTGCCTCCGGGCGGACCGCCCTCGGCGGGAGGGGGAGAGTCGGACGGCGGCGGGCTCGAGGAACCGGCCGACTCCGCGGGGGGCGCCGAAGCCCCGCCGGAGTCCGACTTGGGCGGGGACTTCGTGTCGAGCCGGATGTACCGCCCGGACCGGGCCGCGTTGTACAGCTCGTAGACAATGATCAGGATCACGATGATCGGGACCGCCGCCAGGATCGAGCCCGGCGCGGTCAGCTTGAGGTAGAAGTTTTCGCTCCAGAGCGTCGACCCGTTGCCCGCGATCAGGCTCGCGGTCACGCCGTAGATCCCCTCGACCAGGTACTGGATCGGTCCCACGGTCCAGTTCATCACCGCCGACGTGCCGGGTCCCAGCGGCGTCTGGACGGGCGCGACGTCCCGGGTCGAGAGCGCGAACCCGAAGTAGATCATCGCGAGCCGGGCGGTGGCCACGCCCGCCGGGTTGGTGGCTCCCCAGCTGTAGAGCACGTTGGCCGCGGCGTTGTAGGTGATCGTGAGCGCGGACGAGGGCGACGTGGCCGTGTCGACGTTGACCCCGTTCCACGTCACCTCCGGGACGCCCTGGGCCGGCTGGGTGAGCCCGGGCCCGCCGCCGGTCGGTTGTGCGAGGGCCGAGAAGGCGACCGCCGGCAGCGCGATCAGCATCAGCAGCACCGCGACCACGGCCCACCTCAGGGTCCGGCCGGTCGTCCGAGCGCCCGCCATCGGTCGGCGCGCCGACCGCGGACCCCTGTTATGAATCTATGGTTCCGGCGTCGGAGCGGAGCCGGTCCGGCCGAACAGGTCGACCAGCTGCTTCAGCTCGGCCGGCCCGATCAGGTGCGGGTTGAGATGGAGCCAGACGCGGGCGTCGTGCTCGCGGGCCGACCGGTCGAAGTCGACCAAACGGGCGAGCACCCGCTCGATGCCGTGCAGCTGGACCAGGTACTCGATCCCCTCGAGGAAGAACGCCGTGACCTGCTGCTCCCCGAGCGCTCGCTCGAAGAAGGCCGCGAGCCCTTCGAGGTCGCCCGGCTTGAGCGTCTGGCCGCGTCCGAGGTTCGTCAGCCAGTACACCTCGACGGGCCGCGCCCCGACGTAGGCGCGAAGCCGCTCCGGCGACTCGCGCACGACGCAGATCCCGCGGTGCCCGGCGGCGGTCGCGTCGAGGAACTGCTGCAGGGACGGGAGGAAGAGCACGCCGACCATCGCCTCGATGCCCGACTGGGGCGGCGGGGTCTCCGGCTCGGGGGTGGGTTCTGGCGCGGGAGAGGCCGGCTCGGGAACGGGACTCGGGGCCTCGGTCGGGAGCACCGCGGCCGGTGCGACGTCCGGCACGACCAGCGCGGGCGGGGCGGCGTCCGCTTCGGTTGAAGCGTCCGCCCTCGCCAAGGCGGAAGGCTGCGCGGCGGGTTCGGCGGCCGCCGTCGCGGAGGCGCTCGGCGGCCCCTCCCCGACCGGCGCGGCGTCGCCGCTCGACTCTGATGCGACGTCCGCCGGTCCTTCGCCGGGGGGCGGCTCCGACACGGTCGATGCAGGAGCCTCAACGGGCACTGCTGGGACTGGAGGGGTCTCCGCCGCGGGAGAAGCCTCCGGGGCCGCGTCGACGATCGGCGCCTCGTCGATGCGTTCGTCGGCCTCGGGGACTTCGGTGTCTTCAAGGGGAGGTGCGGCCGGTTCCGCGTCGGGCGTCGCGGTCTCGGCCTCCGCGCTGGCCGACTCGGGCAGCCCTTCCGGCGCTGGTTCGGCCGGCTCCGCGTCGATGTCCGGCGATTCAGCCGAAACTGGCGGTGCTTCGGCGGCCAGGCCGTCCGAGGCTCGGGCCAGAGAGCCTTCCTCGGAGGCAGGGGCCTCGGGCTCCGGAACCGGCAGCTCCGCGGCCCCCACCTCCGGAGGCAAGGAAAGCTCGGTCGCGACGAGCTCGGTGGACGGGGCGTCCGAAGGGATTGGGGCAGGGCTCGGCTCCGGGACCGTAGCCGGCGGCGCTTCGGCGGGCGGCACCGGCGCCGGTGGCGTGACCCGGGCGGGTGCGGGTGGAGTCGAGGTCGCGGCGCGAACCAGCGTCGGGACCCGATCGGGGGCTGGACTCCGTGCCGCGGGAGCGGGCTCGGGGGCCGTACTGCGCGAGGGGGCCTCGGGAGCCGGCGGGGCGCGGGGCAGCGGGCGACGCTCCTTGCGGGGACGAGGCGGCACCACCCCTCCGAGCCGGCCCCGGATCCGCTCGGCGATGGAGATCCCGAATCCGGGCAGCTCGACGAGCTGCTCGAAGGGAGCCTGACCGAAGGCGTCGACGGAGCGCAGCCCCGCCGACCAAGCCGCGGCCACCTTGGACGGACCGAGCAAGGGGAGCCCGAGGAGGCCGTCCAACTCACGACCCAGGTCCCGGATCGACTCCCACTCGGCGATGACCGCCTCGCTGCCGAAGTCGAGCTCTCCGATCGCGCCGTCGTCGAGCGACTCGGGGACCCGCCGCGCGTGCCCCCGGGACTGGTGGGCCTTGACCGGCCGCGGGCCCACGGGAGCCCCAGGTACGTGGAACCACCAGCGAACCCCGGTCCGCGTGCGGCCCCAGCTGCGGCCGGGCGGAGCCGCCTCGGCCACTTCGGCGCTCACCCGGAGCTCCGAGACCCCGAGGTATCGGGCCAGCCGGTCCCGCGCGCTCTGGAGCTCGGCGAGCAGCGGCTCCCCGACGGAGACGACGACCACCGGCGCCGGAGCGCCCTCGATCCGGGGCGGAAGGCGCCGCACCCGTTGCTGGATCCGTCGGACCAGCCAGAAGGCGTCGGGGGAGAGGGGCGGCGGGGCCGCGGCCTCGAGCCCGGGCGGCAGCTGCGCGTAGATCTCCCCGCCGCTCCACGGGACCGGTACGAAGCGCTCGGGCAACGTGTCGGTGAGTCCGATCATCGAGGGCGCCAGCCGATAGGTGTGGCTGCCGACCACGACCGTGAACTCTCCGGCGGGCGCGCCGGCGGCCGCGCTCCGAGGGGGCAGTCGGCGCAGCACGGCGATCATCTGGGAGGCGATCGCGGGGTAGGCCCGCTGGATCTCGGACTCGATCGGCCGCAGCTCCCGCCGCCGGCCGGCCCAGGGCTGCTTCGGCGAGCCGACCTCGAGGTGGCCCACGCGGGAGAGCCCTTCGAGCGTGGCGAGGGCGGAACGGTACTCGTCGCCCACCTCGTCCGCCGCGACGACGATCGCCGCCTGCGGCAAGGCCGTGGGGGTCGGCAGCTTGAGCGCGCGGCGGAACTCGGTGAGCGCGCGGACGACCGAAAGCCAGCGGTCCCAGGCCCGCGCCCGCGCGTCGTCGAGCAGGGCGCGGTCGACGCCCACCGGCGGCTCGTCGAACAGGCTCGAGCCGCCGCCGGCGAGCGCGCGGTGGATGGCTTCCGCCGTGTGCGGGCACACCGGCCCGATCAGCGACGTCGAGCCGCGGAGGACGTGGACGAGCGTGCGGAGCGCCGCTTGCTTCGTCGCCGAGCTGCCGGGCTGCCGCAGCCGGGCCCGAACGAGCCCGGCATAGTCGGCGAGATCGGTGTCCAGGAATCGTGCGAGCCGCCGATGCGCGGCGGCCGCCGACCAGCGATCGTAATCGGCGAGCGCCTGAAGACGGACCCGCTCCCAGCGCGCCACCAGGGCGAGGTCCACCGGCTCGAGGTCGCGGAGCGCGAGCGAGAGGGGCCGCGCGTACAGCGCGAGCGACGCCTCGTCGCAGGCCCCGGTGACCTCGGTCGCGAACCGCCACCATCGCGCCAGCCGGCGATACTCCTGGGCGACCCGCTCCCCGAAGGGCGCCGAAGCCCGCGTGGACGATTCGCTGCGGACCAGCGCGGCCCGGACGGCGTCCGCGCCGTACGAGGTGACGAGGCCGGGAAGGTCGTCGGCCCGGATCGTCGGCAGTACCGCGACGCCGACCTCCGACGGCGGACGTTCGAGGGCCGCCACGGCGGTGAGATGGTGGATCAGGGCCGGGGCCCGCCGACGGTCACCGAGATAGATGCGCACCGTGTCCGGCGCCGGGATCGGGTTCTGCCGGCTCCAGGCGTTCAGCGAGCCGGCGAGGGACGGGAGGATGCGGCGGGCGACGACGTGGGTACGGCCGCCGCAGGAGCACTCCACGGGACCGTCGGGCGCGTCGAGGCGCTCGCAGCGCGAGCACTCCCGCAGCTGCACCGAACCGGGACCGGTGCCCGGCGCCGACTCGCTCGCCGGCCACGTGGCGTCCGGTCCCCCCGACGTCGGCTCCCCCGGGAGCAGTCGGGCGAAGAGCGCCTGGAGCTCGCGGGGTAGGCGGCTGGGCTCGAGGCACCAGCACCGGCCGGGGGTCCAGACCATCGCCCCGCCGCAGATCGCGCAGTGGGGCACGCCCCGACGCACGCGCAGCTCGGCGAAGGTGGCCCCACCCTCGGCCAGGTCCCGGATCACGAACTCGTCGGCGGTCTTCAGGTCGAGACCGGAGTACTTGTGCATCAGCGTGAGGTCCATCTGGCCCTTCGAGGTGACGAGCGGCCAGCCGGGGACGCCGAGCGTCTCGGCGATCTGCGCGTCGGTGCCGCCGTGGCCGGGCACGAGCGGGACGATGCCGGTCCCGGTGTCGCCGACCTCCCGGGACGGCTGGAGGGTGCCGGCCGGGGCCGTGAGGGTGCCGCCGATCGGGAACTCGTGCCGGAGCGGGTAGCCGTAGGGAACGCCGGCCAGCTCCCGTCCCGGCACCTCCTCCACGATCTCGATCACCGTGCCGGGCAGCCAGCCGCGGAGCCGCTCTACCGAGGAACGCGAGGTGAGGATCCACTCTTCCGCGTCCCGTCGTCGGTACCGAGCCACGACGTAGGTGAGCTCGGGGTTGAGGAGCAACGCACTCGTGCCCAGGAGCCGCCACGGCGCGTCGACCCAGGCGAGCGCGTGGACCTCCCGGTCGCCCCGGCGGATCGCGAAGCGGACCAGGTACGTGGCGCCGAATTCCTCCTGGTAGACCATGCGTTCCGGGGTGCGGGGCATGGCGCAGTGCGGGCAGATCCGCATCGAGCGGTCCCGCACGACGAGGATCCCGCTCCGGGCGAGCCGGCTCGCCATCCGCTGCAGCCCCTCGGCCCGTTCGGCGCCGTCCCAGGGCCGCCCGTCGGCGCCGCCGGTCCAGATCCCGAGGGCGGAGAGCAGCGGACCCAGCTCCACGGACGGGTCCGAGCCCCGGAATGTCTCGCGGCGGAGCGTGCCGACCGCACGTCGACCGGCGAGCGCGAGGTAGCGGGCGTCCACGTCGGCGGCGACCGCGCGCTGGGCCACGAGCTCCGCCCGATCGCCCGGCGCGAACGTCCCCTCGTACTGCCAGACCCGCGCTCCGGTGCCGGGTCCGATGACGCCGGACGGCGGAGGGAAGTTCCGTTCCGCCCAGAGGCTCCGGGCTTCCGCCTCGATCGCGAGCGGCCGGTATTCGGGGGAGAGCGAAGCCATCGACGGGCCGGTGCGGAGACCGGCACGGTACGAGGGAATCTGGCGAGAATAAACCCATCCCTCGGCCGGAGGAGGTCCGGCGGGAGCTGCGCGGGGTAACCGTTATCCCGCCCGAACTCTCCCCGAGCCCTCGAGGACGTTCCGATGGCCTGGACCCAGCAGGAAGTGCGGGAGCTCAAGGAAGGGCGCTACATGCTCATCGACGATGAGCCCTGTCGCATCCTGAGCATCCAGACCTCGAAGCCGGGGAAGCACGGCGAGGCGAAGGCCCGGATCGACGCGGTCGGGATCTTCGACGGCTCGAAGCGCAGCGTCGTGTTCCCGGTGAAGCACAAGGTGCAGGTGCCGATGATCGGCAAGCGGCAGGCGCAGGTGCTCTCGTTCACCGACACCGAGGTGCAGCTGATGGATCTCGAGACGTACGAGACGTTCTCGCTGCCGCTCGACGCCGCGCTGAAGGGCCAGATCGCCCCGGGCGCGGAGGTCCAGTACCTCGACGCCATGGGGAAGCGCCAGATCACGCGCACCTGAGCGGACGCGGCGGAGGAGCGCGGGCCGCGCGCCACGCTTGATTAATAAAGGAGTCCGGGCATGAAACGACTGCCCGGCCCCCGAGCTTTCGCGGCGGGAACGCCGAGGCGTTCGGAGGGAGTCTCACGTCGGGGCCCGGAGGGATGGGGTCCCTGCCGTCGTCCCGGCTGACCCGAATCCTGCAAGAGAAGGCCGAGGCGCTCAAGAAGAAGCGTCAGGCGGCCGAACAGATCCAGAAGGACGCCGAGGACCAGGTCGCCACGCTGGAGTCGCTCGGGATCTTCCCGCCCGAGGCCCCGGATCGGGTCCGCCAGGTGCGGGAGCTCGCGCGCCGGTCGGACTGGGACCAGGTTGAGGCCCAGGCGAAGGCGCTCCTCGACTACCTCACCACGGCCGCCCCCGCGCAGATCGAGGCCCGGCGGCAGGAGACCGCCCAGTCGGTCTCCCGGATCTCCGGCGCCGGCATCCCGATCCCGGCCTCGTTGCGCGCCGAGCTCGAGGCGCTCGCGAACCCGCCCGCCGGCGCGGCCTGGACGGAGACGGTGCAACGGCTCGTCCGCATCGAGGAGGGGCTCAAGCGCGCCGAGGACGAGTACGTGGGCGCCGCCCGGGGTCGAGCCCTGGACGTCGCCCGATGGGCCGGGCTCTCCGGCGAGGAGCTCGCCCGCTTCGAGTCCCAGCTCGTCGACGCGTCGGCGCCCGCCCGGGAGGGCCGGGTGGCCGAGGCGAGCGACGCGATCGACCATCTGGTCCGGACCGGTCTGCCCGCCGCCCTGCGTCGCCGCGAGGCCGCCCGCGACACGGCGAGCCGGTTGATCCCGCTCGCGAAGGAGTACGCCGCCTCGACCGCGCGGCTCGAGTCGGCGCTCCGGTCCGACGCCGACGCGCCCGCGACGCGCTGGCCGGAGACCGTGCCGGCGCTCGAGGAGGTCACGGCGGAGCTGGGGGAGCTCCTGCGGGAGCGCACCTCGCAGGCGCTCGAGGCGCTGCGCACTTCGCTCCGCTCGGCGCTCGAGTTCGGCGTCGACGCGGCGACGGCCCAGCTTGCGGTCGAGGACGCGATCGTCCGGCTCCCGAAGGTCGCCCCGCTGGAGATCCCGGAGCTGCTCGCGGGGGCGCGCCGGTCGGCCGAGGAGCCGATCGTCGCTGTCGTCGCCGGGCTGCTCGACGAGGTCCGGCCCCGGATCGCCGAGGCGCGTCGGCTCGGCCGCGACCCGTCCGAAGTGTTCGCGGCGATGAACCGGGCCCGCGAGGCGCTGCGCCTCAAGATCTACTCGGAGGCGCTGGCCGCGAGCCAGGAGGCCGCCGATCGCGTCTCGCAGCTCACCGAGGACCTGGAGACGGTCCAGGAGGAGCTTCAGACGCTCGAGGAGATGTTCGCCCGGTTCCGTCAGGGCGGCTTTTCGACCGAGCCGTTCGACGCCCAGCTGCTCAAGGCGAGAGGGCTCGTCGAGCGGGCGGAGGTGGGCCCGGCCCGCCAGGCGCTCCGCGAGACGACGCTCCAGCTGGGGCGCGAGGCGCTCCAGTACTTCCTGCAGCGGTGGGCGGCCCTCGACCGCGTGCGCGAGTACGCGAAGGACCGGGGCTTCCTGCCCGAGGGGGCCGAGCGGGCCCTCGCGACCGCGAAGGAACGGCTCGACCAGGGCGACTTCCCCGCCGGCGCCGAGCAGCTGGCCCACGCGGACGTCGCGCTGCGCGGCGCGGCGGCGCCGTACATGGCCCGCCGGATCGAGGAGATGGAGAGCGGGTTCGCCGACATCCCCGACGAGAGCCTGACCGCCCCGGTGCGACGCGCGCTCGCCGACGCGGACGTGACGCTGCGCGTGAAGGGCGACCTGGTCGGCGCCCTCGACAGCTTGAAGCGGGCCGAGCGCGACTTCGCCTCGGTCTTCGCAACGCACGCCTCGGCGCTCGTCGAGATGCTGGAGGCGGAGGGCCGCGTGCTCGAGACGATGGGCGGCGCCTCCGACGAGATCCAGCGCCAGATCGACGAGGTCCAGCAGATCTTCAACATGGGCGACTTCGTCAAGGCGTCCCGGGCCTCCCAGGAGATCCGGACCCGAGCGCAGCAGCAACAGCTCTTGCGCAGCGAGGAAGCTGTCTCGCACGCGAAGCTCTCGCTCGTCGAGCTCGAGACGATGGGGCTCGACCTCGGCCGCTTCCGCGGCCAGCTCGACGAGGCGCAGGGCGCGGCGAAGGCCGGCCGCTATGCCGAGGCGTACCGGCTCGCGAACCAGCTCGAGGAGGCCGCGACCCGGGCGCGGGCCGCGGCGCTGCAGATCCTCGAGGGGATCGACCGGGCGCAGGAGCAGCTCTCCCGCATGCGGGCCCGGGGCGTGGATACGGCGCTGTACCACGACCTGGTCCGGAACGTCCGCCTCGCCTTCCAGTCGCTCGACTTCGACGGGGCCCAGGCGCAGATCGAGGAGCTCTCCCGCAAGCTCGCCGAGGCGAGCGCCCGCGTGGAGTCGGACCGGCTCCGCGCGGAGATCGCGCAGCTGATCGAGGACGGGCGCCGGCTCTCCGCGCCGATGGAGCCGTTCCAGCACCGGCTGGAGCGCCTGCAGACCGAACAGGCGACCGCACCCCCCGAGGCCACGTTCACCGGCGCCCGGCTCCTCCACGAGGAGCTGATCGCCCTCCTCCGCCCGATCCTCGAGGAGAACCTCCGGAGCCTCGAGCGGGACCTCGACGTCGCGCGGACCGCGGGCGTCGAGGTCGAGCGGATCGTGGGACCGCTCGGGGAGGCGCGGCGACGGATCGCGCTGCCGGTGCCGGTCGGGGCGGCGAGCCTGCTCGATACCGCGCGGACCGAGTTCGTCTCGACCCGCGGCTTCGTGGAGCACGCGGAGCGGCTCGCGAAGCGGGCCCGGGAGGCGCTCGCGGAAGCGGATCTCCTGCATGTCGATACGGCGGCCCTCCGCCCGGCGATGGACCGGGTCGAGCAGGCGCTCGGCGCCCGGCAGTACGCGCGGGTGATCGAGTTGGGCGGCTCCCTCGAGCGCGAGGTCGTCCAGGCGACGTACCAGCACGTTTCGAAGACGCTCGCGCACTTCCAGGCCACGGTGACCCACCTCCGGAAGGAGGGTGGGGAGACGGCGGTCGCCGAGAACCTCCTCCACCAGGCGCGGATGGCGCTCGACGAGGGGCGTCCGGTCGAGGCGGTCCAGCTGGCGGCTCGCAGCGAGGCCGAGCTGGAGCGCGTGGACCTCCAGCGCCGCCTCGCCGAAGGATCGCTCGAGGCGGCGGAGAAGTCGATCGCCCGGGCGACCGCCGAGGGCGTGGTGGCGCCGCAGGCCCAGCAGCAGTTCGACGAGGCGAAGACCGCCTTCCTCGCGCGCCAGTATCCGGGCGTGCTCGAGCACGCCATCGCCGCCTCGGACGCGCTGGTGACGGCGCGGGAGGGCTTCCGCCGGGCCCGGGACGCCCGGGTCGCGGCGGAGCGTCAGGCCACCGAGGCGACCCAGTCCGGGGCCGAACCCACCGATGCCCTCGGCAAGCTCGAGGAGGCCCGCCGGCTGTCGGACCGGGGCGAGTACTCGGAGGCGATCCGGGCGTCCCGCGAGGCGCTCGAGATGGGCCGCTGGTCGATCGAGCGGCTCTTCGCCCGTCCGCTCGGCGAGCTGCGTGGCCTCATCGAGACCGCCCGGAAGGAGGGGCTCGGCCCGGAGATCGACCCGATCGAGTCGCTCGTCGCCCAGGCCGAGGCGGCGCTGCGCTCGCGGGAGTGGACGCAAGTCCGGGAGTCGCTCGACCGGGCCAACGCCGCTAGCCGGCACGCCCTCGAGGCGATCGTCGACGGCCGGTGGCGGGAGGTCGAGGCCGAGTACGCGCGCCCCCCCGCACCGGCCACCGCGGAGGTCCAGCGCCGCGACGAGGTCCACCGGCAACTGGTCGACCTCCGGCTCCGGAGGGAGTACGGTCCGGCGCTCGCGGTCGTCCGGAGCGAGCTCGAGATCGCCCGGCGTCGGCGCCGGGAGGAGCTCGAGCGGCGGTCGGCCGACTTCAAGGACCGGCTCTGGGTGGGCGAGCGGCTCGGCGTCGACACGACGCCGGTGATGCAGACGTTCAGCGCCGCCCGCAGCGCGATCGACTCGGGCCGCCTCGACGAGGCGGAGGCGCTGCTGGTGAAGGCGTCCACGGCGCTTGGGCCCGCGATCCAGGACCCGTTCGCCCGGCGCCTGAAGGACCTGCAGACGGAGCTCACGTTCGCGCAGGAGGGGCTGCACGTCAGCGTGGGCCAGGTCAAGGAGAAGGTCCGCGAGATCGAGGAGCTCCACCGGAACGAGCGGCTCCTCGAGGCGGCCCGGCAGCTCCTGGCCGCCGAGGAGGAGCTGCAGCTGCGCAAGTCGCTCCATCGGGAGCTCATGAACCTCCACTACCTCATCGACGCCGCGCTCGCCCGCGCGCACGAGCGGAAGATCGACGCGACCGAGGCGCGCGGGCTGCTCGCCGACTCGATCCGGCTCCGCGACTCCGACTACCAGGCGGCGCTCGCGAAGGCCCGGGAGGCGCTCAAGAAGCTCCAGGACGAAGGCGCGGGCGCCCCGGAGCCGGCGGCGCCGGCCCAAGCCTCGGCGGCGGCGCCCCTGTGGCCGTTCCGCCGACCACCGACGGAGCCCTAGCGCTCCGGGGCTACGCGCTCGCGAACCCGCTCGGCGCGCCGGGGATCGGCATCCCCGGTAGGCCCCGGGGCGGCCCCAGCGGCAGCCGGTCGTACTCGACCGAGTGCTTGAGCCCCCGGCGGCGCAGGAGCGTCGAGACCTGCTCCGTGATCTGGACGACCTCCTGGCAGCGCGCCGGCTTCGTGAAGTAGAACTCGACCCGGCGCTCGTCCGAGATCGGGAAGATCAGCCGGAGGCCGAACGCGTCTTGCCGGTTGTACCCGGCGGGCTTGCGGTTCGCCCGCAGGTCGCGCAGGTTCTCCTCCAGCAGCACCTCGGGGAGCAGCGGGTCCGACTCCTTGACGAAGGGCCGGTTCATCTCGACGACCCGCTTGTGGATCTCGGGGTAGACCCGAACGAGGTCCTTGAAGCCGCGCTTGGGGTCGAGCAGGATGTGGCCGCTGCGGGCCTTCACCGGGGGCGTCACGAGGACCCCAACGAGGCGGCCCGCGCAGATAGGCGCTTCGCCCGGGCGCGCGCGCTCGCGAAAGGCTCAAAGACGGGGCCCGCTACCGGGCCGCGGGCGCTCCCGTAGTCTAGTGGTCAAGGATAGAGGCCTCTCGAGCCTCTGACGCGGGTTCAAAACCGGTCGGCTTCCGCCGATCGGGGAAACTCCCGCCGGGAGCACTCGGGGAAGGGGGCGTGCCCCCTTCCCGGCCCCCACTGCAAGCTAAGGGGTCCGCCGTCTCCCGGCCCCGGATGCTCCCGGAGTACCTCGTGGTGATCTCCGACGTCGATCCGGTCGCCTCCCGGCTCGCGGAGCGCTGGGGCACCGGACCGGCGGTCGGGGGATCCGTGGACAGCGTCCCGTTGCGGCGCCTCTCGGAGCGGGCCTGGTCGCTCCGCCGGCCGGGGCGGCACGTCGACGACAACGACCTCGATGCGCGGTTCCCGCCCTCTCTCCGAGCCGTGCGGCCCACGCTCGTCTTCCCTTCGATCCACCGGAGCGAGCAGCAGGTGGCGAGCCTCACGGTGCATCCGCTCGGGAACCCGGGGTCCACCGCCGAGGTCGGCGGCCGGCCCGGCGTCCTGAACCCGACGGACCCGCGTCGCATGGCGGATGCGCTGCGCCGGCTCGCGGAGGGCGCCCCCTCGTCGGGGATACCCGCGACGTTCGAGGCCACCCATCACGGCCCGTCATTGGGCCTCCCGTCGTTCTTCGTCGAGATCGGCTTCGGCACGGACCCGGCCCCTTCGGAGCCGGCGCTCCGGCTGCTCGCCGACTCGATCCCGGCGCTGGAGCCCGATCCGCGCGACCGGGTGGCGCTCGCCGTCGGAGGCGGACACTACGCCCCGCACTTCACCGAGCTCGCGACCCGCCGGCACTGGTCGTTCGGGCACCTGCTCTCCCGGCACGCGCTCGGCGGACTCACGCCCGACGGCGCGCGATCGGCCTGGGATCAGACTCCGGGAGCAGAGGGGATCCTCTACGCGCGGGCGGAGGACGCCCGACTCCCGGCGCTGGTCGGGCTGGGCGCTCGGCTCCGGGACGGCGACGCGCCCCGTCGGGAGCCCGCGCCTACGGGCGCTTCTCGCCCGGCTTCTGGAACATGATCGCGCCGGAGCGGTAGACGGCCTTGCCGAGTCGGACCTGCTGTGTCGACGCCACGCTGGGGGAGCGCTCGGCAAGCATCAGGCTCTCCACGATCTGCCGGAAGAGCGCGCTCTGGTTGATCTCGGGATGGCGCGCGAGGAACGCCTCCTCCTCCGGGGTGATGGTGATGTTCTTCCGCAGCATCCCCTGGGCGGGCGACTCGATCTTCATGCGGCCGCGCATGGTCCCCCGAATCCACTGGACGTATTAGTGCGTATTGGTGCGCACGCGGGACCCTCCCGGCGGACGCGGCGTCAGTGCTTGCGGGCCTTGATCCCTTCCTCGACCAGAAGGAGGGCCATGACGGAGAGCGACCGGCGTTCCTCGTCCGCGATCCGCTTTAGCTGTTCCCGAATGGGCGGCGGCATGTAGACGGCGACCGGGATCACCCGTTCGGACTTCGGCTTACGAGGGCGCGACATACCGCGGTGTATGCCACGCTAACTAATGAAGGCCACGCCGGGGCCGGCGCATCCGTCAGCGCACGGGCTTCGCGGACAGCGGACCGACGAGGACGGTGACCGCACGGTCCGGGTCCAGCGCCCGTTCCGCGACGCGGCGGAGCTCGGCCGGACGGACCGCTCGGAGCTCGCCCGGCCACCGCTTCCAGTGGTCCTCCGGGAGCTCGTGGTAGGCGACGTCGATCGCGAGCTCGTGCGCCTGGGCCGTCGACTCGAGGGCGAGCGGAAGATGCCCGATCGCGCTCTCCCGGATCGCGTCCAGCTCCTTCGCGCCCACCGTCTCGTGCGCGAGGCGGCGGGTCTCCTCTCTCAGCAAGCGGACCACACGGGGCCAGCGTTCCGGTCCCGTGCCGGCGTGGGCGAACCAGTAACCCCCGAGTCGCATCGCCTCGAGCACGCTCGACGCGCCGTACGCGAGACCGCCCTGTTCTCGGACCCGCTGGAACAGGCGGGAGAGCAGCGGGCGACCTCCCAGGACCTCGTTGGCCAGCTCGGCGGCCGGGTACGAGGGATCGGATCGGGCAATGGTGGCGCCGCCGACCCGAACCTCCACCTCGGCCCGACCGGGTTGGTCGACCCGAACCTCCCGAGGTGCGGGCCCCGGTCGAGAGAGCGTCCGGAGCGACCCGGCATCGTGCTTCGGAAGGGCCCGGAACCCCGCGTGGACCGCGCCGGAGATCGCCGAAGCCCCGGCGGGTGCGGTCACGATGAGCCGTGCCCCCGGGGCGACGAATCGCGTGCGGTGGAAATCGACCAGCCGGGCCCGGGAGACCCGCCGCAGGGCGGCGACCTCTCCGCGTCCGGTCTCGCGGTAGGGATGCCCCTTCGGGAAGACGGCATGGAGGAACTCGAGCTCCGATCGGCCTCCCGGCTGACTTCGTTCCCGCAGGCAGGCCTCGATCGACTGTCGGCGCACCCGGGCGACGTCCTCGGGGTCGAAGCGGGGCCGGAGCACCACCTCGGCGAGGAGCTTCAGCAACGACCGCCAGGAATCGCCCGGGCCCCAGATGGTCACCTCGGCGGACTCCGGAGCGCAGTCCGGCGAGAGCGTGGCGCCCAGCTGGTCGAGCCGTCGCGCGAGCTCGAGCCGACGATAGGGCCCGGCGGCACTCGGGAGCAGATGGTTCACCATGCGGGCCACCCCGCGGAGGGACGGCTCGTCGAAGGCCCAGCCGGCCGGTCCCACGTAGGTGATCGTGGCGCTCGCGGCCCCGGGCGGGGGCGCCTGCCGATAGACCGCGAGGCCGCCGAGGTCCGGCAACCGCTTCACGAGGAGGGGATCGGAGGTCTCACTCATGGCCGGACTCCTGGGTCGGAGTGAAGCGGACGACGACCCGAGACTGGGGTCGGAAGAGATCTTGGGCCCTCGCGCGGACCTCGCTCGCTCGGAGCTGCATCAGGCTGCGATACAACCGGGGCTCCAGTTGCCGACCGCCGAGCGCGGTGAAGTAGCCGAGTCGGAACCCCGTCCGGGTGGCGCCTTCGTAGGCCATGGCCCGACCGTGCCGGAGTCGGGTGCGCACTTCCTGCATTTCCGTCCGGGTGGGACCGCTCCGGACCAATCGCTCGATCGCGTCGTCGACCGCCGCCTCGATCCGATCAAGGGTCACGCCCGGGGCCGCCTGCACCTGCACCGTGAACAGCCCCGGGGCGACCCGCGGCGCCCACTCGCTGGTCGCGTGGACGGCAAGGCCCGGATCGACGAGCGCCCGGTACAGTCGGGCGCTCGGGTGCTCGCCGCCGCGCCCCCATCCACTGCCGATCGGGAACAATCGGGTCTCGCCGCTCAGGAGCGCGTCGAGGAAGAGGGTCGCCGGGGCTTGCGGGTCCGCGATCGAGGGAGCGCGCCAGCCGATCTCGAGATACGGGGTCGTCCCGGGTCCACCGAGCTCCGACCTCCGCTCGCCCCGGGCCGCGGGCTCTTCGATCCGCAGGCCGGGATCGTCACCGGTCGCAGGGAGCTTCCCGAATCGGCGACGGATCTCTCGGGCGATCGACGTGGGCTCGAAGCCGCCGGAGACGAGGAGGGTCGCGTTGCGCGGCCCGTAGAAGCGGTGGTAGTA
>JASHYV010000118.1 GCA_030064695.1 Thermoplasmata archaeon | reverse complement strand
TCCGAAGTAGCGGCTTGGGGAAGAATCCGTCCGCGCCGACCCCGTAGACGGCACGGGTCGCCTCGCCGAGGAAGACCCAGCCGGTGCCCGCCGGCGAGACGACGGCATCAATGAGGAGGAAGGAAGCGAAGCCGCCCAGCAACGCGGGGCCGGCTTCCTTCATGACGTTGTAAAAGGGGGCGTCGTGAAGGGGACCCGAGGAGAGGCCGGTCCAGGCCGGGGGCACGATGCCCGCGGCGTTCCAGTTGATCGCGCCGATGAAGACGACCTGCAGGAGGACGTAGAGGATGACCGCGGCCGTGATCGAAAGCACGATCGCCCGCGGAGCGTCCCGCTGCGGGTTCTTCGCCTCGCCCGAGAATTGGGCGGCGCCGCGGAAGCCGAGGTAGGCGAACCCGATCCCCGCGGTGGGAATGGAGGTGAAGATGCCCGGCCATCCGAAGGGCGCGAAGCCGCCCGCGATGGTCATGTTGCTCTGGTGGTAGACGGTGAACAGGAAGATGATCGTCAGCGTCGGGATGATGAACTTCCACCAGGTGACGACGGTGTTGAAGGCCCCGAGGAAGCGGACGCCGACGTAGTTCAGGAAGAAGAATCCGATGAGCAGGAGCACCGCGATGAGGACCCCCTGTCCCGTGAGGAGGCCGCTCGCGTTGACCGCGTTCGGGATGATGTTGGGCGGGTTGGAGGCGAGATAGGTGATCACCGCCTCGGCTTCGATCGCGGGGACCGTGATCGACCCGAGGATGTAGGCGGACGCGATGATGAATCCCGCAAAGCCGCCGTGCGAGTAGAGCGGGCCCCGGACCAGCTGGCCGGTCCGGTGGAGGGACGACGCGACCTCCGCGAAGCAGAGGCCGATCGCCATCATGAAGATCCCGCAGATGACCCACGCGACGATCGAGGCCGGCCCGGCGAGCACCGCCGCTCCCGAGACGGCGAAGAGCCACCCGGACCCGACGACCCCCCCGAAGGAGATCATGAACAGGTCCTGGAAGGACAGCGCCCTGCGCAGCTTCCGGTCGGACTCGTCGGCGAGGACCACCTGATGCGGCTCTTCCGGTGTCCCTGACATGGCCTAGCGCGGCATTACGTAGTTTCGGTATTAAAATCCCAATGAAAGCGACCGGGACTGCCCGGAGGGGGCCGACGGGCTCCGAATCCTCTTGGGCAGCATCGGAGTGACCCCGACCTCCGATGCCGGAAGGCCCGGTGCGTCACGAGTCCGCCCGTCGCGTAGAGGCCGCTCTCGCCACCCTCGGACTGACCGACCGGGTGCGCGAGCTCTCGGACTCCACGCGCACCGCAGCCGACGCGGCCGAGGCGATCGGCTGTGAGACCCGCCAGATCGTGAAGTCGCTCGTCTTCCGCACCGGTCGCACGCAGCGTGCGGTACTCATCCTCACGAGTGGGGCCCATCGGGTCGACGAGGCCTGGCTCGAACGGTACGTGGGCGAGCCGCTCGAGCGGGCCGACCCGGAGTTCGCGCGGGCGGCCGCCGGGTTCGCGATCGGCGGAGTGCCGCCGATCGGACACCCAGCCCCGCTCCCGACCTTCGTGGACCTCGACCTGCTTGAGCTGCGAGAAGTGTGGGCGGCCGCCGGGACGCCCCACGCCGTCTGCCGGCTCACTGCGGGCGAGCTCCTTCGGATCACGCGCGCCACTCCGATCGCGGTGACGCCGGTCCGGCCCCGCGTACCCGAGGGGGGCCCCTGGATCACGTTCGATTGCTACGGAACATTGGTGGATTGGCGCGCCGGACTGGGCGCCGCCTTTGCGCGGGAGATGGCCCCGATCGAACGGAGCGAACGGGACCGGCTGGTCGACGGGTACATGGCGGAAGAACCCGCGCTCGAAACGGGACCCTACCGGCCCTATCCCGACCTCGTTGCCGCGGGCGCGCGCCGCGCGGCTCAGGGTCTGGGGCGGACGCTCGACGCGACCGCAGCGGCTCGGATGGCGGACTCGATCGTCGACTGGCCTTCGTTCCCGGACAGCCGTGCGTCGCTGGCGGAGCTACGCCGTCGAGGCTTTCGGATCGGGCTGCTCTCGAACATCACGCGCGCGGTGATCGAACGGACGATCGGCCGGAACGAGTTCCCCGTCGATCTCGTGGTGACCGCCGAGGACGTGCGCTCCTACAAGCCGGCGCCCGCGCACTGGGCCCGATTCCTGAAGGAAACGGGGGCGGAACCGCGCGACTGCGTCCATGTCGCCGGCGCGTACGACTACGACCTGCCGCCCGCCGCGGCGTTCGGCTTCCGGACGGTCTTCGTGGAGCGGTACCCCGGTCCCCCGGCGGGTGAGTTCGCCCAACGCACCTTCGCCAGCCTCCAGGCGTTCGTGGAGCAGACCGAGCGCTGACGATGCCGCGACCCGGACCGATGGGGGAGCGCGCGCGCAGACGGTCGGACGGGCTCCGTCGGAGGAATCTACTTGGGTCGCTTCCTGTTCCGGGACCCGGATGTGCGAGGACTGCCTCCGACTCCACTCCTCGGACCTCGATCAGGGTCTCTGCGCGTGCACGAACTGCCGCGCCGGAGGATTCGTGGTCGCGATCGACTGGACCCCGGACTCCGGCTACGTCGGGCGGGCGCCCTGGTGCTCGGCCTGCCACCACTACATCTCGCCCAGTGGCTCGCCCGCCCGGAAGTGACCTTCCCGAACCCGTCCCAGAGCCCGGGGTCACGCCGACAGCAATTCGAGCAGGTGCCGGTCGTCCAGACGATGGAGCCGGAGCACGCCGGCCCGGGCGATCTCCGCCTCGTCCATCGGAGGGGGATCGTCTCTCGGCGCGACGTGCCACAGACCGGAATAGACCGCCGCCCCGAAGCCCGCCGCGAGCGCTCCCTGAGCATCCCGATCCCACCGGTCCCCGACATGCAGGATCTGGGAAGGGGGAAGCTCGAGCCGGCGCGCGCCTTCCCGAAAGAGGGCCGGGTGCGGCTTCGCCCGCCCGACTTCACAGGACGTGACGATGGCCCGGAAGCCCGTCTCGCCCCGCTCCCGGAAGTACTCCTGCCAGCATTCCTCCCCGCGGCCGGTGTCCGAGATCGCGATGAACGGCACGTCGCGCGCCCGCAGCGCGGACATCAGCTCCCGGGCCTCGGGATTGATCCGGGGAGGGTCCTCGAGGCCGACTCGGGTGAACGCGCGATCGAGGTCGGCCCGCTCCTCGCTCGACGCCCGCTGTAACCCCGCGGAGTAGCGATCGAGCCGAGCGCCCGGCTCGACCTCGATCGGGTCGCGGCCCTCGCCCCGCAGCTCCGCGTGGACGGCATCCATCCGGCGCTCGAGCTCGGCCCGATCGACGCGCCGGCCCCCGCGGGTTCGGAAGTGCTGCTCGAGAAACCGCAGCTGAGCCTCCCGGATCCGGGCAAGGGAATCCGGGGGTTCGATCAGTACCGTGGACCAGAGATCGAGGGAGATCGCCCGGTACGTCCGTCGCGGGTGCATCGCGTCGGCGAGCGCTCGGCGGTAGTTGGCACTTCCGTCGGGACTCTGCGCACCGAAGCCCCTCGCGTCGGGCGCAGACCCAAGTATGATCGGGGCGATGTCGCGGTCGTCCTCCGGTATGACCGCCCGTCCGAACGCCCGCGCGAAGCTCCTCGAGCGGCTCGCCCGTTCCCCGGAGCCGTCGGTCCGGTGGCGTACCCGGGTCCGGGTCCTTGGCGAGTCTCGGGAACGCCGCAGCGTGCGCGAGCTCGAGCGCGAGGTTCGCGCCTCGCCCCGAGTCCGAGGGCTGCTCCAGCGGGCGAGGTTTCCCTCGGCACCGGGGACGTTCGGAGGCATCTACCACTACTGGCAGGGGATCCACTGGGGTCTCGCGGCGCTCGCGGACCTGGGGTACCCCGATGGGGACCCGGAGCTGAAACCCGTGCTCGACCGCGCGCTGGCCATGTGGACCCGTCCGGCGTACGACCGGACCGTTCGGGTGACCGCCGCCTCGGCGCGGTCCGAGCACCGGGGCGTGCCCCTCCTTCGCGGCCGGTACCGCCGGTGCGCGTCGCAACAGGGCAACGCACTGCTCTACGCCTCCCGTCTCGCCGGTGCGGCCGAGCCGGCCGGACATCTCGCCGAGCTCCTCGCCCGCTGGCAGTGGGAGGACGGCGGCTGGAACTGCTCGCGATCCGCTTCGGCGCACGTCTCCTCCTTCATGGAGACCCTGACGCCGATGCGCGGACTCGCGGCGCACGCGGGTGCGACCGGCTCCTCGAAGTCCCTCCACGTCGCGCGCCGCGCGGCGGAGATCTTCCTCGAGCGGCGTCTGTTCCGCCGTCGGAAGGATGGCGCGGTGATGCGCCCGCGCTTCCTCGAGCTCCACTATCCGCTCTACTGGTACTACGACGTGCTCGGGGGACTCAAGGGGATGGCCGAGGTCGGCCGGATCGACGATCCTCGGTGCTCCGAGGCGCTCGACTGGCTCGAGGCGAGGGAGCTGCCGGGTGGCGGGTGGCCCGCCGACGCCCGCTTCTATCGAGTGTCGAGGGGGTACGAGTACGCGGCGGAGTACGTCGACTGGGGCGCTCCGTCCCGGACCCGGGCGAACGACTGGGTCACGACCGACGCGCTGTACGTGCTCCGGGCCGCCGGTCGACTCGCGATCTAACGGAGCGGCGAGGCGACGCCACGGCGGTTTCCCGCCGGAGCGGCCGGGTGATGGTCGTAAGCCCCAATCTGGTTCACACGCGAGCCGGCTGACCTCGGTCGGAGGACGAGGAGAACGTTCCGACGCGGGCCGAGACCTTAACTGATGCTTCGGCAAGTTCGGAGCGGGGTGTGCCATCGTGACCCCTCCGGTGGGAGGAGCGCGGGGCGGTCCGCGCCCCTCCGCTCCGGGCGCGACCGTCAGACCCAGATCAGCCCGAGGAGGCCGAGATCTGGCGCCGTGCCCAATCGAGGAGGTCGGATGTGAGATACAAACTGGACCGATCGGCCAACGACTCGATCACTCCGAGAGCGTCGCGACGATCCAGTACGGCCTCCCGGAACGCACGCGCAACGAGCGCGAGCGAGCCGTGCGCTTCCAGGCCGAAATGTCCGGCGACTTCTCGAGCGTCCAGGTCGTCCGTAAAGAACAGGTGCACACGCTCCTGACGCGCCAAGGCGATCGAGGTGGCCTCGCCGAGACCCAGCGAGTACCGCTCGGAAAGAAGCTTGGCGAAGTCCCGGGACGCGGAGCTCATCGGCGCCACAGCGCACGGGCGTGGCAGACGGAACTCCGGGCCGAGTTCCCGCAAGACCTCCGCAGTCACCCGGCCCGTTCGGAGCACGCCGAACGCCCGACGACCGCCGGCTTGGTCCAAGTGGATCAGCGGTCCGGCATCGAGGACGGCGACCCTAATCCTTCCCACGCAGCCCCCAGTCCACGTCCTGCCGGAGAGCGGCCTCGACGCGCTGGGCGCGCGCTCGCCGGAGCGTCTCTCTCACGGCGTCGCGGATCAGCTCAGATCGGTTGGCGTACCAGCCTTCTCGAATGACCTCGTCCATCTCCACGATCAACCGTGGAGTCAGCTTGGCCGGTACGGTTTCCATGTCAATCGTACCACCCGAGTACTACATACGCTTTGGGCCGCCGGAGTCCGGAAGCACCCGTCTGTGCCTCCCTCCGGCGTGCGGGCCCGGGTCACGCGTAACGCCCCGGCGGTTGCCCGCCGGAGCGGCCGGGTGGTGGTAGTAAGCCCCATTCCGTTTCAGGCAGCATTCGACTGCGCGCTCTCCTCGACGGTCGGGGACACGCCTCATCCCGTCGCTCAGGGCTTGCTCCCGGGGAGTCGGCCGTTTCACCAGATCCCGACGGAACCTCCGGTGCGGCACCTTCACCGTACCGTCGGGCTGTGTCGTTTCTGCTCCGGAGCTCGGACTCTCGCCCGTCGGGCTCCCGCCCGACCCCGCGCGTCCCGGAGTGGGGACTTTCCTCAGCGGCCGGTCGTCGCCGACTCGGTCCACCGTCAGCTGCCCTCCACCTCCCAGCGGAACGGCGACGCGCGCACGAGCCCAAAAGGGCTTGGGCTCGCGGCGGAGGCGGCCGGGGGACGGCGCCCGGCACGAAGCGGGCCGGGCGGCCTCGGTCGGTCCCCCGCGCCATCCCCGCCGAGAGCGAACCGATAACCGACCTCGCGCCTACCGGCCCCGGACCGCCAGCGATGGTCACCTCGATGCCGGGCGGGGAGGCGTCCCCGCGGACCCTCACCGGGACTCCCGCGGGCGGGCTCTCGTCGTCGGAGGTCGAGGCGCGCCGGGCCAGCTTCGGTTACAACGAGGTCGTGGCCCGTACCGTCCCCGTCTGGCGTCGGGTGCTGCGGTTCTTCTGGGGACCGATCCCGGCGATGATCGAGGTCGCGCTCCTGCTCTCGGTCGTCCTCGGGAACTGGGACGACTTCGCGCTGATCCTCGCCCTCCTGGTCGCCAACGCGCTCGTCGGCTTCTGGGAGGAATATCAGTCCGGGAACGCGGTCGCCGCCTTGCAGGCCCATCTCGCGCCCCGGGCCCGGGTGCTCCGGGACGGCGCCTGGCGTACCGTCCCGGCCCGGGAGCTGGTGCCGGGCGATGTCGTCCGCCTTCGGTTGGGCGATATCGTCCCGGCCGACGCCGAGCTCGAGGGCTCCGCGGAGCTCGAGCTCGACCAGTCTGCCCTCACCGGCGAGTCGTTGCCCGTGACCCGTGAGGGGGGCGGTACCGTGTACTCGGGGTCGATCGTCCGCCGAGGCGAGGCGAGCGCGACGGTGACGAAGATCGGGGCCGGATCCTTCCTCGGCCGGACGACCGAACTGGTGGCGACGGCGCGGTCTCGGAGCCACCTGCAGGCCGCGATCCTCCGCATCGGGGACGTCCTCATCGTGGTCGCGCTCTCGCTCGCGGTGCTCATCGAGGTCGTCTCGCTGGTCCGCGGGGTCGGCCTCGTGACCTCCGTGCAGTTCGCGCTGGTCCTCGCGGTGGCGGCGATCCCCGTCGCGATGCCAACGGTTCTTTCGGTGACGATGGCGGTCGGGGCGCGGACCCTCGCGAAGGAGTCGGCGATCGTGACCCGGCTCGAGTCGGTCGAGGAGCTCGCCGGCGTAGACATCCTCTGCTCGGACAAGACCGGCACCCTGACGCAGAACCGGCTCCGACTGGGCGAGCCGGCTCCGACCGCCGGGGTGAGCGCGACCGCCCTCGTCGCCGCGGCCGCGCTGGCCTCGCGGATCGAGGACCACGATCCGATCGATGACTCGATCCTGGCCGACCCCCGCGCCGCGGGCGCGGGCCGCGGACTGGTGGCGGAGTCGTTCCGCCCGTTCGATCCCTCAGTGAAGCGCACGGAGGCCACGTACCGCGATCCGTCCGGTCGGGTCCACCGGGTCGCGAAGGGGGCGGCCCCGTCGATCGTCGCGTTGGCTCGGCCGAGCCCGGCGGTCGTCGCCTCGCTGGATCGGTCCGTGGAGGCGTTCGCGCAGAAGGGCTATCGATCGCTCGCCGTCGCGTCCGCCGAGGGCGACGGACCCTGGCAGGTCCTCGGCGTGCTCCCGCTCTTCGACCCGCTCCGACCCGACTCCGCGCCGGTCATCCGAGAGCTCGAGTCGCTCGGGATCGGCGTCAAGATGGTCACGGGGGACCAGGTCGCGATCGCCCGCGAGACCGCGCGCGAGCTCGGGCTGAGGGGCGACGTGGTGACGCCGGAGACGCTCGGCAGCGGGCCGGCGTCCGCGGCCGCCGTCGAGTCGGCGGCGGTCTTCGCCCAGGTGCTCCCCGAGGACAAGTTCTCGATCGTCGAGCGGCTGCAGCAGCGCGGGCACCTGGTGGGGATGACGGGCGACGGCGTGAACGACGCGCCCGCCCTCAAGAAGGCCGACACCGGCATCGCGGTCTCGGGCGCGACCGACGCGGCCCGGGCCGCCGCCAGCGTGGTCCTCGTGACCCCTGGGCTGGGCGTCATCCTCACCGCGGTACGCCAGGCCCGACAGACGTTCGCCCGGATGACGGCGTACGCGATCTACCGGATCGAGGAGACGATCCGGTTGCTCCTCTTCATCGCGACGACGATCCTCGTCCTCGGGTTCTTCCCGGTCACCGCGCTCGAGATCGTGCTCATCGCCTTGCTCAATGACGGGGCGATCCTGGCGATCGCCTACGACCGGACGCCCGCGGCGCCTCGACCCGTTTCTTGGCGGCTCGGTCGGATCCTGGTCGTGGCGGTCGTGCTCGGAGTGCTGGGCGTCGTGTCGACCTTCGTGTTCCTGAGCGTGCTGCTGGGCCCGTTCCACGTGTCTGGTCCTCCGCTGCAGACCCTGCTGTACCTCAAGCTCTCGGTCGCGGGCCACTTCGTCATCTTTCTCACCCGGACCGAGGGTCCGTTCTACCGGTCCCGACCGGCGGGGGTGCTCGTCGCCGCGGTCGTTGGTACCCAGCTCCTCGCGTCCGCGTTCGCGCTCACCGGGTTCCTCGTCCCGGCCGTGCCGCCGGCCTGGGTCCTCGCGGTTTGGGGCTGGGCGGGCCTCGAGATCCTGCTGATCGACCCGGCGAAGCGGCTCGCCTATCGGCTCTGGGATCGCCGCCCTCCCGCGGATCGGGCCTCCCTCGCGCCCTCCGCGCCCGGACGCCTTCGGCGGTTCTTCGGGCACCGCGCATGACGCGGCGGCGGGCTTCGAGGGGGGCCGTCCGCCCGTCGTGCTCCGAGGTAGGTCGCGGGAGGTCCGGTCCGCTTCCGGGCAGCCGTCGAAGGGGTCCGGGGCACGGGCGAAGGGAGAAAAGCAGCGGCGGAGTTCCCTCGGTGGCATGACGGCCGAGAGCCCGGAGGGCGCGAGCCGGCCGACGGGCGCCCCGGCCAGCAAAGCCCCCCGGCTGGTGCCCTGCCTCATGCTCCGCGAGGGCCGGGTCTGCGTGCCCGGGCCGGACGGGCCGGTGACCGCCCGCGACGCCGCCGGGAAGCCGGTCGATCCGTTCGACGTCCTCGATCTCGTCTCGGGAGAGTACCCCCGGCTCTACGTGGTCGACCTCGACGGGATCGAGAAGCAGGAGGCCCAGCTGGACTACCTGCAGGAGTTCGCGCGCGAGATGACGCTCTGGGTCGACGCCGGCGTGCGTACGGCGGACCAAGCGATCGACGTCCTCGTCGCCGGGGCACGGCGCGCGGTCCTCTCCACCGCCTACCTGCTCGGGCCGAAGGAGCTCCGACGGGCCTGGCGGCTCAGCACCGAGTTCGTCTTCGAGGTGGAGGTGGAGGGCGCCACGATCACGAAGGCCGCATCGACCTGGGAGACCCAGGACCCGTACGAGCTCCTCCGCAGCGTGCGCGAGCTCGGCATCGACCGGCTGCTCGTCTCTCCCCGGAACTCGGGCATCGACTGGGAGCTCATCCGCCGGGTCTCGGGCCTGGGCCTCACGTACGTGGACGGCCCGTTCGAGGTCCAGGACGCTCCGCGGCTCGCCGCGTCCGGGGCCGCCGGCGGGATCTTCCATCTCGATCACCTGCTCGCCGCCCGGCTTGCCGCGGGCGGTGCGCCGGGTCCCGAGACCGAGCCGCTGCGCGATGATGAGAACTAGAACCGGCTGAACCGTGATGAATGATGGGCGAGCTGAGCGCAGCGCGGGGTCAGGGTCCGGGACCGGCTACTTCGGCGGGCTCAGCCAGTCGACGGTGAACCCGTCGTCCGGATTCGATCCGGGCGGCTGGGTCGTGGCCCGCTTGAGCGTCTCGCGGAACCCCTTCGCCAGCGCGTGCACCGAGCCCCAGAGCTGGTAGAACGACTGCTCATCGCCCGGCATCCCGGCGCCGCGTCCCAGCGGGACCGCGATGCCCCCCGCCGTCGGCGCGAGGGCCACCCACTGCTCGAAGGCGGTCTGGATCGTCGCGGCGTGCCGGCCGCGCGTGGAGCTCCAGGCGATCGGGTCGGCCGCGAACTCCCGCCGGGCCGCCTCGCCCCGCTCCTGCTCGTCGAGCTGGAGCTCGAGGAAGGCCGCTTCACGGACCACCTCGCTCAGGTCGGTGACCTCGGGCACATGCCGGAGCAGCGCGGAGGGGCTCGCGTTCACGGTCGTGGGGGTTCGGGTCGAGCCCGCGGGCGCCGCTCGAGCGGCCGCCCGGTAGTAGCTCACGGCCGCGGCCAGCTCTTCGGCGGCGAGGATCAGGTGGGCCGTGCCTTGGTAGAACTGTCCGCTCCGAAGGGCGAGCTTCCCCGCCTTCAGCAGATGCTCGTCGCACCGACGCAGCGCCTCCTGCGCCTGGAGCAGGTCCGAGGAGGCGGAAGGTTGCGGTGCGGTGGGCCTAGCTGCCGGCATTTCGGCCTTCCCGGTCGGCCGAGGGGCGGCACCGTTTCTACGCTATAAGCCGTTCGCTCGGCGGGTTATCCATCCTCCACGTCGGGCCCGCCGAACCGGGGCGGAACCGGCGCCGGGCGCCCCGAGGGGTTAAGGGGGTCCGCTAGGTCCGCCCACCTCGGTCCACGATGCCCGATCGCGCCCACGTCACGGTCCACTTGCCGGACGGCCACCGCGAGGAGGTCGTTCCGGGGACCCCGATCTCCGAGGTGCTGGCCCATTGGAGTCGCGATCGTGCCGCGAAGTCGCTCGCTGCCCTCTGGAACGGCCAGCCCGTCGACCTGGCCCGGCCCGTCGAACAGGGCGGGGCGCTCGCGCCGCTCGGATTCGAGGACCGGGTCGGGCGCGACATCCTTCAGCACTCGGCGGCCCATCTGGTGGCGAAGGCGCTGCTCGAATCCATCCCCGAAGCGAAGCCGACCCACGGACCGCCGACCGAGGAGGGATTCTTCTACGACTTCGACGTGCGGCCGCTGACCCCGGAGGATCTCGACGCGGTCCGTGCGGCGATGGACCGGTCGATCCGAGCCCGCGAGTCCTTCACCCGTCGCGAGGTCTCTCGCGAGGAAGCTCGACGCCTGTTCGCGGCGAACCCCCACAAGCTCCGGTACCTCGACGAGGCCGCCCCGGACGAGGCGGTGTCCGTCTACGAGACCGGCGATTTCGTGGATCTCTGCCGCGGGCCGCACGTACCCGACACCAGCTGGCTCGCCGGCACCCACGTGCTCGGATTCTCGGCCGTCACGTCGGACGTGCCGACCCCCAACTTCCCGCTCCAGCGGATTCGGGGTGTTGCCTTCCCGACCGCCGAGCAACTGCGCGACTATCTCAAACTCCGCGCGGAGGCGGAGGCGCGCGACCACCGCACGATCGGCCAGAAGCAGGAGCTGTTCCTCTTCGTCGAGGAGGCGCCCGGCTTCCCGTTCTGGCTCCCGAACGGGATGGTCGTCGTTCGCGAGCTCGAGAAGTTCGTGACCGATCACTTCCGCACCGACGGGTACCTCGAGGTCCGGACCCCGCTCCTGTTCGCTCAGAGCGTCTACGAGACCAGCGGCCACTGGGCGCACTATCGGGAGAACATGTTCCTGACCGAGGTCGACGGGAAGACGTTCGGTTGGAAGCCGATGAACTGCCCGGGCTCCATGCTGATCTTCAAGTCCCGCGCCCGGAGCTACCGCGAACTGCCGATGCGACTCGCCGAGTTCGCGCCGCTCCACCGGCTCGAGGCGAGCGGCACGCTCCACGGCCTGCTACGGGTCCGCGAGTTCGTGCAGGACGACGCCCACCTCTTCGTCACCGAGGAGCAGATCGAACCCGAGCTCGCGAAGCTGATGGACTGGGTCCGTCGGGCCTGCTCCGCGCTCCGGCTCACCTGGACCTACGAGCTCTCGACCCGTCCTGCGAGCTTCCTCGGGGAGGCGGCCGACTGGGACCGGGCCGAGGCCCTCCTGGAGAAGGTGCTGAAGGCGTCGGGCGTGCCCTATCGGGTGTCACCGGGCGAGGGCGGGTTCTACGCGCCCAAGATCGACATCCACATCGGGGACAGCCTGGGACGGCAGTGGCAGACCGGCACGATCCAGCTCGACTACCAGATCCCGCGGCGGTTCGGGCTCGAGTACCAGGGCGCCGACGGCCAGCTCCACGTCCCCGTCGTGATCCACCGCACGATCCTCGGCACCTGGGAGCGGTTCACCGGGGTGCTGATCGAGCATCTCGCCGGCCGCTGGCCGCCGTGGCTCGCTCCCGTGCAGGTGCGGGTCCTCCCGGTCACGGAACGCCAGTCGGCGGCGGCGAACGGCCTCCTCGAGGAGCTCGCGGGCGCCGGACTCCGCGCGGAGGTCGCCGGCGCCGAGGAGTCGCTGGGGAAGCGGGTCCGCACCGCGGAGCTGGACCGCATCCCGTACGTGGCCGTCCTCGGCGACAAGGAGGTCGCCGACGGTTCCGTGGCGATCCGGATCCGGGGCTCGAAGGAGAATCGCAGCTTTTCCCGACCCGAGTTCGTCGCCTACGCGCTCGACCGCGTCCGCCGACGCGAGTTCGATCCCTAGAGCCGCTCCGATCGGCGCGACCGGCGCGCCTCGATCCGGGCCGAGAGGTAGTACGAGTCGAGGTCGGCCGCGCCCACCTGGTGATCGGAGCGCAGATGGTCCCGCATCCGCACGAGCTCGATCGGCTGGCCGCAGACCTTGCACGCGACG
>JASHYV010000117.1 GCA_030064695.1 Thermoplasmata archaeon | reverse complement strand
GGGGTCTACGGCCAGTGCGTCCGGCTGACGGGTCCCTGGCGCCTCCTCCTCGGCGGCGCGACGGGGATCACCCCGCTCTCGGACCTCGCCGGCTCGGGGACCCGGATCGCGGGCGGCTTCCGCACGACGCATCGGTGGAACGACCTGACCCTCGTGCAGGAGATCGTCGCGACGCCCGATCCGAGCGGGGCGGTCCGTCGGCTCACGTGCACGGCCCCGCCGGACGGCGACCGATCGTTCCACCTCGTGAGCGAGTTCGTCCCGTACCTGATCCCGGTCACGGTCGAGGGAATCCGACCGGTCTCCTTTCGCGTCGCGACCCGCCCGGACGGAGTGCGCCTCGTGCAGCGCGGCTTCGGTCTCGAGTACCGGTGCGACGCGATGTTCGAGCGGCTCTACCTCAATCGCGCCTCCTGGCGCGGCGGAACGTACGAGGGCGGCGTCGCGGCCCTCGCGAGCGGCCACGATCTGCGCGTTCCCGCCGGTGCGACGCGCTCGATCGCGTGGCAGGTGTGCGGGGGGCTCGCCCGGACCCTTCGGGGGGCCGACGCGGCGTCCCTCCGGACGCTGACGAGCCCGGAGGCGGCGGGCGCCGAGGTCGACGCGGCGGATCGGGCTTGGAGGGAGGCGACCCCCGAGCTCCGGTTCCCGGACGCCCCCGACTGGGAGCGAGCCTACGAGCTGGCGCGTGACGGGCTTCGACGGCTCTACTGTGCTCCCGGCGACGGGCTCACCGGGCTCAGCGCCGGATTCCCCTGGTACTCGGCGATCTGGTGCCGCGACGTCGCCTGGATGCTCCCGGCGGTCCTCTGGCTCGGCGACACCGACTGGGCCGTACGGACGATCGACTCGGTCTTCCGGTTCCAGGGCCGCAGCGAGGTCCCGATCCTCGGCGGCGAGGCCGGCGAGCTTCCGATGCAGATCGCCCCCGGCCCGGTCTTCCTCTACGGCACCTCCGACACGACCCTGTACTACCCCGACCTAGTCGCCCGGGTCGCCGAGCACGCGGGCCGGGCCCGGGTGCCGGCCGACTGGGCGCTGCGCCTCCGTCGCATCCTGGCGTGGGGCCGCGCCCGCACGGATCCGGTGACGGGGCTGCTCCAGAACGGCGGGGAGGTCGCTTCGATCAGCGCCGCGTCGGCGCCGGTCGCTCGGATCCGCTTCGGCATCGACGCACCGGACACGACGATCTGGGACTCCACCGACCGGCGCGACCGGGCGATCGACCTCCAGGTGCTCTGGTGGCAGGCGCTCCGGGCGCTCGGCGCTCGCCTCGGGACCGACGAGGACACCGCGCGGACCGCGAGCTCGCTCGCGGAGCGGCTCGCCGCCTCGGTGCCGGCGCGGTACCGATGGGTCGAGGAACGGTACGCCTACGACTCGCTGCGGGACGAGGTGCCGGTGGCCCGGGTCCGACCCAACGCGTTGCGGGCGGTCAGTTCGGGACTCTTCGCGCCCGACGTCGGTCGCGAGCTGGTCCGACGCGCGGCGGAGAGCGACCTCACCGCCGAGTGGGGCGTCCGCACGCTCTCCGAGCGCGACCCCGGCTACCGTCCCACCGCCTACCACGACGGGCAGGTCTGGCCGATCGCGACCGCGTGGGCCGCCGACGCCGCCCTCGCGGTCGGCGAGACCGAGCTCGGCTTCCGCTACGTGGACCGGATCGCGGCCCAGCTCACGGGGACCCCCGGGACCGCCTACGAGTGCTACCGCGGCGACCGCGCGGAGCCGTTCGACTCCTGCTTCCTGCTCGGCTTCAGCGTGGGGCCGTTCCTTTCCCTGCTCTTCGAGCGGGTGTGGGGGCTCTCGGTCGGGGCCGACGCCCCGGAATTGGGCGTCGCTCCGACGTTCCCGCCGGCCTGGAGCTCCGCCCTCCTGCGCCGACTCCGGATCGGGACCGGCCGCGCCGACCTCGCCTGGCAGCGGGGCCGGCTCCGCGTGGATTGGTCCGGTCCGATGCCGCTGAAGGTCGTCACCCGGGCCGGCAGCCTATCCGTCGACCCGAACCGCTCCGGAGAGCTCCCGGCCCCCGCGAGCGGCCCGAGCGCCGGGTCCGGACCGGGCGAGGCTTGAATATCGCTTCGGGTTCGCCCGCCCCGATGCCTCCGGCGATCGAGGTGCGCGGGCTCGTGAAGCGGTACGGCAGCCTCACGGCCGTCGCCGGGATCGACTTCTCCGTCGCGGCGGGACAGGTCTTCGCCTTCCTGGGACCGAACGGGGCCGGGAAGACGACGACGACCGAGATCCTGGAAGGGCTGCGGCGGGCCACGGACGGCTCGGTCCGCGTGCTCGACCTCGATCCGTGGGCCGACGGCGCGACGCTCCATCGCCGTATCGGCGTGATCCCGCAGGACTTCCGATTCTTCGAGAAGATCACCCCGAAGGAGGCGGTGGAGTACTATCGGACGCTGTTCCACACCGACCGGGACCCGATGGCGCTCCTGGAGCGCGTGGAGCTCGCCGACAAGGCGAACGCCCGGTTCGATACCCTCTCGGGCGGACAGAAGCAGAAGCTCGGGCTCGCGCTGGCGCTCACGAACGATCCGGAGATCTGCTTCCTCGACGAACCGACCACGGGCCTCGACCCGCACGCGCGGCGTTCGATCTGGGCCGTGATCCGGGCGCTCAAGGCGGAGGGCCGGACCGTCTTCCTGACCACCCACTACCTCGAGGAGGCCGAGCTGCTCGCCGATCGCGTCGCGATCATCCACCACGGGCGCATCATCGCGAGCGGCACGCCCGCCGGGATCATCGCGCAGTACGGGCGGCCGGAGCGGCTCCGGCTCACGGCGCCGCCCGCGCTCGCCGAGTACCTCCGCCCCCGCCTGGGGCTCCCCGTGACCGCGCATGACGGGCAGGTGGAGGTCGAGATCGGCGCGAAGGAGGACGCCCTGCGCGTGCTGAGCGCGACCTCGGAGAGCGGGATCGCCTGGGCCGGCTTCCAGACAGAGCAGGACACGCTCGAGGACGTCTTCGTCCGACTGGTGGGGCGGATGGACGACGGGGCGCTCAAGTCGGAGGGCTCGGCATGAACGTCCGGCACGTCGGCGCCGACTTCCGCGTCGTCGCCCGGACCTACTTCCGGAACCCCGTGGCGATGTTCTTCTCCCTGATCTTCCCCATCATCCTGATCGCCCTCTTCGGGGCCATCTTCTCCGCGACGGGGACCACCGTGGTCTCGCTCGCCGTCGTCAACGAGGACGCCCACTCCCCGGCGAGCCAGGAGTTCCTGTCGGCGCTCAACAACACGAGCCTAGTCTCCGTGGAGGTGGTCAACGTGAGCGCGGGCTCGTTCGGCAGCTGGCTCGGGCAGAACGACCTGCCGGTCGGCCTCGTGATCCCGCAGGGCTTCCAGGCGAACCTCACGGCGCATCGCTTCACGAACCTGACGCTCTACACCGACCCCCAGGACGCGGCGTCGTCCGGACAGGTGGAGTTCGCCGTGACCGCCGTCGCCAACCAGTTCAACCTGCACGAGGTCTGTCAGGGATCGAACTGCACCGCCGTGGTCGGCGTCGTGAGCGCCAACGTGGGGTCGGCGGTGTACACGTACATCGACTACCTGATCCCGGGCCTCATCGGGTTCTCGATCCTGACGAGCCCGATGTTCTCGATGGTCGACATCACCTCCTCGTACCGGAAGGAGGGGATCTTCCGCCAGCTCTCGCTGACCCCGCTCACCCGGGGCGAGTGGCTCACGAGCCGGATCCTCTGGTACGTGCTGCTCACCTTCGTGACCTCCGCGATCATGATCGAGGCCGGCTCGACCCTCTTCCACGCCCACGTGCTCGTGACCGTGCAGCTGATCCCGTTCCTGATCGTCGGCCCCTTCCTCTTCGTCTCCCTCGGGATGCTCGCGGGCTCGGTGGCCCGCACCCCGGAGAGCGCCGCGCTGATCGGGAACGTGATCACCTTCCCGATGATGTTCCTCTCCGGAACGTTCTTCGCGGTCTCGAGCTTCCCGGGGTGGCTGCAGCCGGTCGCCCACGTCCTGCCGCTGTACTACGTGATCGACGGGATGAACCAGGTGATGCTCTTCGCCAACGCGAGCCGGGCGCTCACCGACCTCGTGATCGTGCTCGCGATCGCGGTCGTCTTCTTCGTGGGCGCGATCCTGCTCTTCAAGTGGCGGGACGAGTGAGCCCACCGTGACGGCGGCTCCGGCCTCGGGCGGATCGGCGGACGACTTCCGGAAGTGGATGTCCCGGTGGGCGACCGGCGTGTGCGTGGTCACCGCTCGGGACGGGGCGGCCGACGCGGGCCTCACCGTGAACGCGTTCCTGTCGGTGTCGCTGCACCCGCCTTCCGTGCTGGTGAGCCTGACCCTCGACGCGGACACGACCCCGGTGATCGAGCGGAGCCGGGCGTTCGCGGTGAACCTTCTCGCCGCCGACCAGCGTGCGCTCAGCGAGCAGTTCGCCCGCACGCTCTCCTCCCAGGACAAGTTCCAGGGGGTGCCCGTGCATCGTGGGGTCGCCGGGGTCCCGCTGCTCGACGGCGCCCTGGGCGCCCTCGAGTGCCGCGTCGCGGCCTGGGTCCCGCAGTTCGACCACGTCCTCGTGGTCGGCGAGGTCGTTCGCCAGGAGGTCGGCCGCGACGCCGAGCCGCTCCTCTTCTACCGGTCCGGGTACGCCGAGGCCGAAGCGGGCGGCCGGTTGCGGCTGCCGTCCCCGTCGGGCCGGTAGCCCCGGGGCCACCCGAGGGGCCGGGGCTTTAACCCCGGACGTCCCGATAGGGACGATGCCAGACCCTCCCCGCGCCGTCCGACTCGCGATCGTCGGCAGCGGGCCCGCCGGCCTCACGGCGGCGCTGTACGCGGCCCGGGCCGAACTCAAGCCCGTGGTGATCGCGGGCGTCCCCGCGGGCGGCCAGCTGCTGATCACGACCGACGTCGAGAACTACCCCGGCTTCCCCGAGGGGATCCAGGGTCCGGAGCTCGTCGACCGGATGCGCCGCCAGGCGGCCCGGTTCGGGGCCGAGTTCATCGACGACAACGTCACGCACGTGGA
>JASHYV010000116.1 GCA_030064695.1 Thermoplasmata archaeon | reverse complement strand
GTGAGCGCCTCGACGTCGATCTCGTCCGGCTCGGTCCCGCTGCCGTGGGGTGGGAATAGCTCCGGGATCACGCTCTCCCCGGGGCTGAACGCGTTCCTGATCCCGAGGGAACAGTTCCTCGACTCGCCGTTCGGCCAGGCGATCTTCCTTGGTCGGAATACCAGTTACAACGCATCGCGGGGCACGCCGCCGTTGATCACCACTTCCGGAGAGAGTGCCCTGGCCCCGTTCGGCGGCTCGAACCTGATGATCGACCTCGGCGCCTACTGGCAAAATAGAGCGATCGAGCCGGGGAGCACCGGGAACATCACGCCGTCCACGGAGGGCGGGACCGCAGCGGGGAGTGTCCTCGCGGTGGAGGTGCTGGCGGCGTCCACGGCGACGGGGAACAACACGGGGGGACTGCCGTCGAACCCGAACCTGTACACGGACGCGGGCGGGGACCCGTCGGCGGTGCAGTCGATCGTGACGCTGAACGTGACGAACACGAGCACGCTCGACCTGCTGTTGGCCGGGCTGATGGACAACACGACGGGCGGATGGGACGCGGTGAACGGGACGTTCCAGTCGGTGACGGACGAGGTGGGGTTCCTGGGACTGGGCACAGCGACGACCCGGGCGCTGCCGAACGCGACGGAACCGAGCGACGGGCTGTGGGGCCCGCCGACGTCGGAGGCGCAGAGCAAACCGACGAGCAGTCTGTTCGGGGAGTTCTGGAACGCGGTGACGTCGTTCGTGACGAACCCGTTGGGGACGGTGCTGTCGCTGGCGTACACGGTGTGGGACGCGGCGGAAGCGGCATCCACCTACTTCGACCACCTAGTCCATGAAGCGACCGCGCTAGGGGCCGAAGTCGAGATTCGCACGGCAACCGCACTCAAGTCCATCGGGACGGTCGTGTTACAGATCCTGAACGCGATCCTGCAGTATCTGCTGCGGCTTGCGGCCGAGACTCTGACTGCAATCATTGGTCCGTTCGCCTCATTCTTCAGGGCGGGCATCGCGGACTGGATGTCCGCTTGGGTAGGCGTCTCGAATTCGATCGACAACTTTTACCTCTCGACTGGCTCAGCTCGGGCTCAGTATCAAGCATCAGCCGTGGCCCACATGAGCTCGGAGCTAACTCCAACGATTTTGGTTATGGCTGGCTTTACAACCGGGGTTCTGATCGCGACGACCATTCTGGGCCCTTTGGATGTTGTTGGCGGCTTGGTCGCATCCCTCATTATATCGGTCATGTCCACTGCATTCGCCGCGAGCCTTGGCTCCGGAGCCCTTGGTACCCCGCAAGACTCGCTCCTCGGAGCAGGACTTTCGGGCTTTGGGGTTGTATCCTCGGTCAGCGAGTCGATTTTCAACAGAACTGAAGAACCCCTTCCTCTGAACAGCTCCGCCGCGATGTCGATAGCGGTCCCTGATGGGGACCCATGGGATGCGGTGGGCACAGTCGCTGGACTAGTTGGGGGACTAGTCGTCCTGTACGCTGCGGCTGCGGACCTCTCCAACACACCAGGCAGCGCATTGCCTTCCGTCGGAGTCGCCTGCCTAATGGCGTTTCTTGGAATAGGCTTGGCGTTCGACGCCGCAGCCCTCCTTACACAGCTCCCGGCGCCCGGTAATTCTAACAGCACTCGCCAGTCGTACCAGGCCGACTCTGATCTCGCACTCATTTCGGCGGTCGCAGGAATTACTGGACTGATTGCCTCGGCCATCGCCTTTGCTCGAGGGGCGGGGCTCATCTCAACCGTGGTCGCGTTGGTCGTGAGCGCAGTGGTCGCCGGCACTGGGTTTGCGGTCATCGTGCACAATCACTCCGTCGAGGGGACATGGCCGTAGGGACCTCGCCGGAGAGGACGCGATCAATTGTGTTCACAAGGGGGTGGAGAACCGCTGCCTGGTTCCTGAGGTATTCCATCATCCTCACGCTCGCTCTAGTCGTTCTCATCGAGGCATTGATCATCAGGGGAGTCACGCCGCTCGACTTGGCCCTCGGCTACGCGCCGGCTCCCGTGGCGATCGTGGCCGTCTGGATTGCGCTTGAACTCCTTTCGCTGCGTGGCGTGGAGATCACGGGAGGGGGCGTGCTGTTCTACTATCGGATTGGGCGTCGGTTCGTTCCCTGGAGTCGACTCCGACTCTCTGCTCGTGTCGAACCAGCGTGGATAGATAGTGTCGTCTTCTTGGAGAGCGGGATTCCGGCACTTGGAGTACGTGCACATCGCGTTACAAGGCAGCAGGCACGGGTCATAATCGAAGGGATGCCCACCTCGCCGTGATCTAACGGGACGCTCGAGCGCGTGTTCGAGTTGTCCATGTCGAGTTCTGGGGAATTTCAAGTTCTGACACGAAAGCAGTTAGGACCCAGAGAGACAGAATGCGACCCTCACCGGAGCGAACTCTGTCGGCGGTGCAGTCGATCGTGACGCTGAACGTGACGAACACGAGCACGCTCGACCTGCTGTTGGCCGGGCTGATGGAGAACACGACGGGCGGATGGGACGCGGTGAACGGGACGCTCCAGTCGGTGACGGACGGAGTGGGGTTCCTGGGACTGGGAGAGGCGACGGACCGGGCGCTGCCGAACGCGACGGAACCGAGCGACGGGCTGTGGGGCCCGCCGACGTCGGAGGCGCCGCACAGACCCACGAGCAGCCTGATCGGGGAGTTCTGGAACGCGGTGACGTCGTTCGTGACGAACCCCTTGGGGACGGTGCTGTCGCTGGCGTACACGGTGTGGGACGCAGCGGAGGCGGCGGTGGTGTACCTGGACCACTTGGGGACGGAGGCCGCAGCGCTGGGCGCGGCGATCAAGGCCCGCACGGCTGCGGCCATTGTCCAAGTCGGGCACATAATCGGGAGTGCGCTTGATCAGCTGATCAACTACCTTGTAGAGCTCGTCAGCGAGGCGCTTTCGCCGGTGGTTAGTCCGATGGTACACGATGCTGAATCCTTTGACTCCGAGTCTGCAGCTGCGGGAAACAGGACTGTCCTAGACGTTCAGCATAATGGGACCGTCTCTCTCGCAGACGGGTTATCTTGGGCGAACAGTTTCGACTCGATTTCATTGATCGGAGATGTTCTAGGCGCTGTAGTTGTCATAGCTCTGACAGTCCTGTTGCCTGTTGGCCTAGGCGCCGGCACTCTCGTGTCGATTCTGCTGAGGTTGCTTCCGGAGTTCGTTCAGGACGTGTTTCCCTCAGGGGCAGGCAGCATTACAGCCTTAACCTCAGAGGCCGTTCTCGACTTCGGCGCGTACTTCTCATCCATTTCGACTACGGTATGGGAGGCCATCGCGGGAGCTGTCGCAATAGGGGCCTCGAGTCTCGACATCCTTTTTGCTAACATCGCGGTTGCAGCGAAGGGCGGTGGAGCCGCAACCGGGTGGGCTGGCTTTGCTATACTCACGTCACTGATCGTCGACACTTTGGTTGTGGCGATTACTATTGTTAACTGGGCACCGAGTCTTCAAATAATGCAAGCCACAGCTCTCGTACTTGGGGGAATCGGTCTTGCGATCGCCCTACTCCTTCATGGAAGTGTACTTTCCCAATTGGGAGCGTATGCGGATGTCGCCCTCGTACTGGCGAGCGTTGCTGCTGGGGCCGCGATTGCAGACTACCTGCTTCACAACGGTTGAACGATGGATGCTGCGGGAGGGGCTAGCTCAGCGGCCCCGTTGCCAGTGAAGTTTGACTTGACTGCAGCGAGTGACCGGCTTTGGCCCTTCACGAGGCGCTCACGTCGCGTAGAAGCCGGCAGCGCCGCATTCCTCACCATTCTGGGATTAGTTACTCTGATCGCCAGTTGGGGGATGCTTTCGAAGGGGTCACTTTCCAGCTACCAGGTGTTTGATTTATCCACAATCACGGTGCTGGTGGTGGGCGGCATCGCCGGGCTCCTCTACTTGCTTCGCCGGCGCATACAGGGTGCGGTGTATCTTCGGGTCGACGACGTCGGATTCGAACTCGTATATCCCAACGGCAGACTCGATGCAAGGGCTTGGTCCGATCCGTCGTTGTCCTTTGAGTTGATAGACTTCACCAACTTAGACCCGTCGCGCCTGCCGACGTCCGACTTTCCATACTCGATCCGGATTCGTGGAGTTCAATCGCTCCTCACCGAGGAGGCGTACCAAGCCATGATGGCGAACATTCTGCTCCACAAGCTCCAGGACTCGGCGGATCGGGGAAAGGGGTGGATCTATCCGGCTGGTTCGACGCCTATCGTCCACAAGGTCCGTTCTTCATTCTCCTCGACCTGACCCTCACATTGCCGCTTACGGCTCTGGAGAGAGTGCCCTGACGCCGTTCGGCGGGTCGAACTTGATGATTGACTTCGGCGCCTGCTGGCAGAATCGGGCGATCGAGCCCGGGTGTACCGGGAACATCACCTCCTCCAGGAGGGCGGGACCGCAGCGGGGAGTGTCCTCGCGGTGGATGTGCTGGCGGCGTCAACGGCTACGGGGAACAACACGGAGGGGCTGCCGTCGAACCCGAACCTGTCCACGGGCGCGGGCGAGCGAATCTGGTCTGACGCTTCCGTGTAGCCGCATTCCTGTAGAACCGCCGGCGGAGACCGGCGGCGCTTCCCTCGTGGACCAGATCATTGTGGCGCGAAGTGTCCGTGCATTTGCGTGCCACTTCGCGAGGGCTAGTTCGGGCGCGATAAGCCGCCGCAACCAGATTACTTGTAGGTCGATTGGTGGACGGTGCCCTCGTCGTCGACGATGGTGATGCACTCGCCCTCGCACTCGAAGAGGCACGCCTCGCACATGATGCAGTCCGGACCGTGGATCACGGCCGACTTCTCGGCCCGGAACTGGAACTTCGCGGCGACATTCGGGTCGTCGACCACGTTCGGCCAGTTCTCGCGGGGCTGCATCTCGAAGACGGTGACCGGGCAGACGTCGCGGCAGTGGCTGCACCCCGTGCACTTCTCGTGGGCCACCTCGACCGACACCATGGCGCGTACCCATCTCTCCCACCGAGGGCGGATATATTAAGGCACCCCGAGGCGGGCAAATTCCGGCCCGTTGTCGGCGCTCAGGGCATCGTGGCCGGGTCGAGCTGGCCCACCCGGGGGCCCCCGCGCAGCGCGTCCAGCTGGGCCACTTCGGACGGCTCCAGGGCGAAGTCAAACACGTGGGCGTTCTCCTCGATCCGCTCCCGATGGACCGACTTCGGGATCTCGATCACGCCGTGCTCGAGGCCCCAGCGGATGAGCACCTGGGCCGGCGACCGTCGGTGGTGGAGCGCGATCGCCGCCACGATCGGATCGTCGAGCCGGTGGGCCCGCGTGAGCGGCGAGTACGCCTCGGGCCGGATCCCGTGGCGGCGCTCGTACTCGAGCAGCTCCGGGTCGTAGACCCAGGGATGGAACTCGACCTGGTTCACCGCCGGTACCGTCTTCGAGTGCGGGCGCAGCTCCTCCAGGTGTCGGATCGTGTAGTTGCTCACCCCGATCGCGCGGCAGACGCCCTCCTGGCGGAGATCCTCGAGGGCGCGCCACGAGTCGAGCCGCTCTTGAGGAGAGCTGGCGCGGGGCCAGTGGATGAGATAGAGATCGATGTAGCCGATCCCGAGCCGGTCCCGGCTCTCCCGTCCCGCCTTTCGCGCGGGCTCGTAGCCCTGGTCGGTGAACCAGAGCTTCGTCGTGACAAACACCTCCTCGCGGGGCACGCCGCTCGCGCGCACGGCCCGGCCCACGTCCGTCTCGTTGCGGTACATCGCGGCGGTGTCGACGGCCCGGTATCCTGCCGCGAGCGCCCACGCTACCGCCTGCTCCGTGGCCGCGCCGGGCTCGCTCTGGAAGACGCCGAGGCCGAGCCAAGGCATTCGGACGCCTTGGTTCAACGGGACGCGATCGGCGAGCGAACGAGGCAGTTCCTCCGGCATCGGCCGTCGGAATGCGGTCGAGTAGGTAGCTTCAACGCCCCGGAGCGCGGGGCCCCGGCTCGATGCGGAGGCGCGACGCGGCCCCGAGCTGGCTCCGGTGGTCGAGCTCGATCCGACGGAGTTGGCCCTCGTGCTCCTCGCAGAGCTGGAACGATCGCCACCCCGCGTCCGGTCCTCCCGGATCGCTCTGGGCCGAGCAGACGCCGACCGCGTGGGGCCGGGTGTCGCAGGGTCCTCCGAATCCCGGGCCGGGGTCGCCGACCCGAGGCCGCAGGCCAAAGTCGTAGGCCGCTCCCATCTCGCAGAGTGGTCGCTGGAAGATCGCGCTCACGTGCGGGTCGAGCACGAGGGCCGGTTAC
>JASHYV010000115.1 GCA_030064695.1 Thermoplasmata archaeon | reverse complement strand
CCCCGATCGATCTCGTCGTGGTCAACTTCTACCCGTTCGAACGCCATCTCGCCGAGCATCCGGCCGCCTCCGACCGGGAGGAGTACATCGACATCGGCGGCGTGAGCCTCGCCCGGGCGGCGGCCAAGAACCACGCGTGGGTGACCGTCGTCACCGATCCGAAGGACTATCCCACGGTGCTCGAGGAGTTCCGGCGGGAGGGCGGCGCGATCGGCGCGGCGACCCGGCGTCGGCTCGCGGTGGAGGCGTTCCGCCGCTGCACCGAGTACGACGCCGCCATCGCCGCGGGCCTCGAGGGCCCGCTCGCTCCGGCCGACGGGTTCCCGACGGAGGTCGTCTTCCGCCGCGAGCCGCTCAAGCTGCGCTACGGGGAGAACCCGCACCAGCGGGCGGCCCCGTACGGCGCGGTCGCGCCGGCGGGCGCCGGGGTCGTCCCCGACCCGTTCGAGCTCCTGAAGGGCGACGCGCTCTCGTTCACGAACCTGCTCGACCTCGACACCGCGCTCTCGATCGTGGCGGAGTTCCCGACGCCCACGGCGGCGGTCGTGAAGCATGCCACGCCGTGCGGCGTCGCCTCGGGGACGACGCTCCGCGAGGCGCTTGAGCGGGCGATCGCGACCGACCCGGTCGCGCGGTACGGCTGCGCGATCGCGGTGAACCGCCCGCTCGCCCCGGGGGACCTCCCGGCGATGAAGGGCGTCTTCGTCGACCTCCTCGCCGCGCCCGAAATCGGGGCCGAGACGCGCGAGGGCCTCGCCGGCCGCGCCAAGGTGAAGCTCGTGCGGGTCGCGCCGCCGACCGGCGACGGGCCGCGCTGGGAAGCGAAGAGCGCCCTCGGTCGGCTCCTGCTCCAGGAGGTCGACCGGAGGCAGCTCGCCCCCGGCGAGCTCAAGCTGGTCTCCGGCCCGGCCGCGAGCCCGGAGGCGGCGTGCGCGCTCGACTTCGCCTGGCGGGTGGTCCGGCACGCGAAGTCGAACGCGATCGTGCTCGCCCAGGGCTCGAAGACGGTCGGGATCGGCTCCGGACAACCGACCCGCGTCAAGGCGGTCCAGCTGGCGGTCGAGGTCGCCGGGGACCGCGCGAAGGGCGCGGTGCTCGCCTCCGACGCCTTCTTCCCGTTCGCCGACGGCGTCGAGGCGGCCGGCCGGGCCGGGGTCGCCGCGATCGTCGAGCCCGGCGGCAGCCTCCGGGACCCGGAGGTCATCGCCGCCGCCGAGCGGTTCGGGATCTCGCTCTACTTCACGGGCTGGCGCGTTTTCCGCCACTGAGCCGGGGCGAGAAGACCCGCTTCAGGATCGCCCGGAACTCGACGGGGTCGACGATCCCGACCTCGCGGCCGCGTTCCTGGCCGGACTGGACGAACAGGTAGGTCGGGATCGCCTGGATCCCGTAGGAGCGCGTCACCTGGGCCGCCTCGTCGACGTTGACCGTCGCGAACTTGACGCGCCCGGCGAGGCGCTGCGAGAGCTCCCGCAGCATCGGCTCGGACACCCGGCACGGCTGGCACCACTCCGCCATGAAGTCGACGACGACCGGGAGCGGGGAGCGGATCACCTCGACCTCGAACGTCGAGTCGGTGACCACGACCGGCGTGCTGTGTCCGCCCTGCATCGGGGACCTCCGCCCCGTCGTTCGAACTCCACCCTCTCTTTAAGCGTGTGGCTCGTCGCGCAACGGAACCGTCGTGATCCGCGCGCGACGACCCCCGGAACCGGGCGCCCTCCCCGATGCGCTCGTCCCGGCGCTCCTCGCGTGGTACTCCGCCCACCGCCGAGCGCTTCCGTGGCGGCGCGATCGGGACCCGTACCGGGTCTGGGTCGCCGAGGTGCTGCTGCAGCAGACGCGCGTCGCCCAGGCGGTCCCGTACTACGAGCGCTTCCTCGCCGAGTTCCCGAGCGTGGAGGCGCTCGCCCGCGCCGACGACGAGGCGGTCCTCAAAGCGTGGGAGGGCGCCGGCTACTACGCGCGGGCGCGGAATCTCCATCGCGCCGCCCGAGAGCTCGTCGCGCAGCACAGCGGCCGGCTGCCCGAGTCCGCGGAGGAGTTGGAACGGCTCCCCGGCATCGGCCCCTACATTGCCCGCGCGATCGCGAGCCTCGCCTTCGGCCGGCCCGAGATCGCGCTCGAGGCGAACGGGCTGCGGGTGGCGGCCCGGTGGACCGCCGACCGCGGAGACCCGAGCGCCCGCTCCACGCGGCTTCGGCTCGAGGCGGTCCTGCGCCACGCGCTCCCCGCCGGGTCGCCCGGGGCGTTCAACGAGGCGGTGATGGAGTTGGGCGAGACGGTCTGCCGGCCGCGGTTGCCGCTCTGCCCGTCGTGTCCGGTCGCTGAGTACTGCCGGGCGCGGCAGGAGCTCCCGGACCCGGGGTCGATCCCTCCGCCCCGGCGTCGGCCGCGGCGACCGCACGTGCGGGCGGCCGTAGTGGCGCTCTCGGACGGGCGCCGCTGGCTCGTGCAGCGGAGGCCGCCGGAGGGGCTGCTCGGGGGGCTCTACGAGTTCCCCGGCGGGAAGGTCGAGCCCGGCGAGCGCCCGATCGACGCGGCGCGACGCGAGCTCGCGGAGGAGACGGGCCGGAGGGTCGGTCCCCTCCGCGCCCGCGGGGTCGTCCACCACGTCTACTCCCACTTCTCGGTCGAGCTCCACCTCTTCGAGGGCCGGGCGTCGGCGGCGTCCCGGGAGCCCGGCCGCGCCGCGACGCGCTGGGTTACGCCGGCGGAGCTCGCCCGGCTGCCGATCCCGAAGGCGACCGAGAAGCTCCTGCGCCGGCTCGGCCTCCCGCGTCCGGATAGAGCTTCCCGGGGTTCAGGATCCCGTCGGGGTCGCACGCGGCCTTCACGTCGCGGAGGAGGCGGAGCGCCGCCGGCCCGAGCTCCTCCTCGAGGAAGTCCCGCTTCACGACCCCGATCCCGTGCTCGGCGCTGATCGTGCCGTGCCGGCCGAGCGCGGCCCGGTAGAGGGCCCCGCGGATCCGCTCGGCCGCCGGGCTCACCGGGTCCACGATCACGTTCGGATGGAGGCTCCCTTCGCCCAGGTGGCCGAAGAGGAACATCGGCACGGCCTCCCGCGCGAGGATCGCCCGGAGCTCCGCGAGGAACCCGTCGACCTCGGGGAGCGGCACCGCGACGTCCTCCGGGACCCGGAGGCCGTAGCGCGACTCGAGCAGGGGACCGGTCGCCCCGCGCTCGCTCCAGAGCCGGTCCGCGTCCTCGTAGACGCGCGGGATCGCGTCCACGCCCTGCGCGCGGAGGACCGCGCGCAGGCGCTCCCCGCGCTGGTCGGCCTCGGCCGGCGTCTCCGCCTCGATCTCGAGCAGCAGGAGGGCGGAGTCGTCGGGCCAGGGCGAGCCCCGGTCCTCGGCCATCGCCCGGGCCGTCGCGGCGTCGAGGTATTCGACGGCGGAGAGGCCGGAGGTGGGGGCGGAGGCGAGCGCGGCCGCGAGCCGGCCGAGGGCGATCCCCTCCGGGAGCGGCACGCCGAGCCCCCGCCGCACGAGGGGCCGGGGCGCGAGCGCGACCGACGCCTCGGTGACGACGCCGAGCGTCCCCTCGCTGCCGACCACGAGCCCGAGCAGGTCCGGCCCGACCGACCGCTTCGCCGCGCGCGAGCCCAGATGGACGCGCTCGCCGGTGCCGAGCACCAGATCGAGCTCCCGGACCCAGGCCCGCGTCGCGCCGTACCGGAAGGAGCGCATGCCCGAGGCGTTCGTCGCGATGTTCCCGCCGATCGTCGATCGCTCCCACGAACCCGGATTCGGCGGGAAGAACAGCCCGTGGCGCCCGGCTGCCTGCTGGAGGTCGGCGTTCACGACGCCGGGACGGAGGCGCGCCCGTCGCTCCTCGGGGGAGATTTCGAGGATCTCGGTCCAGCCGGAGAGGTCGACCACGATCCCGCCGTCGACGGCGGCGGACTCCCCGTCGCGGGACGTGCCGGCCCCCCGGGCCACGAGCGGAACCTTCTCGCGCCGGGCCCACCGCACGAGGCGCGCCACGTCCTCGGCATCGGCGGGGGCCGCGACCGCGATCGCCCGACCCCGCACGTGCGACGTGTCGCCGGCGACCCGGTCCGTCGCCGCCGCGGTCGCCTCGACCCGGCCCGACAGCTCCGCTTCGAGCGATCGCAGGCGGGGGTCGGCCATGCCCGGGGAGGGGCGTGGGGCGGTTTACGACTGTCGTGCGGGCGGGGGGGTCGCGTCCCCGAGCGCCGCCTCGATCGCCGTCCGCATCTCCCGGATGGAGAACGGTCGGTGGAGCACGGCCCGGGCGCCGGCGCACCGGGCCCGGTCGTCGAGCTCCGCTCCCCCACCGGGGGCGATCACCACCGACCGCACCTTGGGGTGCCGCGCGCCGATGGCACGCAGCTCCTCCTCCCATCGGTCGGCGCCCGGAGCGATCTCGAAGAGCAGCACCGTCGGCTCCGCCACGGGGTCGAGCTCGAGGAGGTCGTCCGCGGAGTCGGATTCCGTGCGCACCGGATGCCGCTGGAGCCGGAGGAGGCCCTTCAGGAGGAGCCGGGTATCGGGGTCGGGCGAGCAGAGCACGGCCGGGGTCCCCTCGATCGGGCGGGCCCCTGGCGTCGAAACCGGAAAGGAAGACTCGTTCTGCGCGGCGCCCATGCCTGGCGGACCCGGACCGCCGGAAGAAACGAGTCGGCCCGCGGATAAGGAACTATGGGTGCTTCCCGGGACGTGAAACGCGGTGCCGGACCGTCTCCGGAGCCCCCATCGACCACCCTCCGGGCCCCCGGATAGCTATATAGACTTGTGCGGAGTACCATAGGTGGCCTCGGGCATCGGCGGAACGTCTCTGGGTGGCTCAGTCCACGAGACCCGGAGCGGCCGCCGGTGCCTACCCGACTGCGTCTGGAGCGATAGGTTCTTTTGAGGTTCCGCCGGCTCCTCGGCGATGGCCGGCCTCTTCGGACCGTCGGAGCAGGAGCTGCAGCGGCTCCGTTCCGCCGTGGAGTCGCTCGGCACCACCAGCGTCCCCGGTCTCGCGGCGGCGCTCGCCTGGCGGGAGCGGAAGACGGAGAAGCTCCTCGCGCGCGAGCTCGCCCGCGCCGGAACGCCGCTGGTCTACGATCCGGGCCGCCGGGTCGTCCGGTGGGCGCACCCCCCGCCCGCTCCGGCCCCGGCGGCCCCTCGCCCGGTCGAGGCGCGGCCCCCGCTCCCGGCGCGCCCCGCGCCGTCGGCCCCGGCGCCCACGCTCACGCCCACCGGCCGGAAGACGCTCTGCCCCGCCTGCCACGTGCCGTTGATGGCGACCGGTTCGCCGAGCCTCCTCGTCTGCCCGCAGTGCGGCCGGCTCTCGTCGGCCCGGGCGTCGAATCCGAGCGAGCCCGTGGCCGCCTCGCCGCCGCCCGCCGCGGTCGCGACGACCCCGATCGGGGGCGTCTCCACCTCGCTCTCCGACCGCCGTTCGCAGGAACTGTTCGCCGCGTGGGTCACCTCGGGCCCGATCGCGTGCCCCAAGTGCCGGACGCCGCTGCGCCACAAGGGCGTCGGCGAGTATGCCTGCCCCGCCTGCGGCCAGATCGTGAACTTCCCCCGGCCCCCGGAGGCCGCGCCTCCGCCGCTCCCGGCGACCTAGAACGGCGCCGCCCGCCGCACCTCGTCGACGAGCTCGCCGGAGGCGATCGCGGCCGCGATCCGCTCGATGTCGTCCGCCGGGCTCCGGTCGCGCTCCCAGGGAGCGACCCGGCCCCGCAGCGACGCGAGCGCCGCCTCGCTGCCCCGGCCCCCGGTCTTGGGCCGGCGGAGCTCGAGGGCCGCGCCCGCGACCATCCACTCGATGGCGACCGTCCGCCGGGTGTTCGCGAGGAGGCGCACGAGCTTCGCGCCCGCCCACGGGCCCATGCTGACGAAGTCCTCCTGGTCCGCCGAGGTGGAGAGGCTGCCCGCGCTCGCCGGATGGACGAGCGTCAGGTTCTCGTTGACGAGCGCCGCGGCGAGGTACTGCGGGACCATGAAGCCCGAGCTCACGCCCGGCTCGGGGGCGAGGAACGCCGGCAGACCTCGGTTGAGGGCGGGGTGAATCAGGCGATGGATGCGGCGCTCGGAGAACGCCGCGAGGTACTGGACCGCGAGGCCGAGCGCGTCGAGGGCGAAGGCGAGCGGCTGTCCGTGGAAGTTCCCGCCGCTCACGAACTCGTCGTCGAAGACGACCGGATTGTCGGTGACGGCGTTGAGCTCGGGGACCACCACCGACTCGGCGACGCCGATCGCGAGGCGCACGGTCCCCAGGACCTGGGGCAGGCAGCGGAGGGTGTAGGGGTCCTGGCCCGACCAGTCCGTCCGGTGCCGCGCGAGCGAGCTCCCGTCGAGCAGTGCCCGGAGCGCGGCTGCGCTCGCCCGCTGGTCCGGCGCGTTGCGGACTTCGCCGAGCCGATCGTCGAGCGCGGCCGGATGTCCCTCGAGCGCGTCGAAGGAGAGCGCCGCGGCCACGGTCGCCGCGTCGAGCAGGGCGCGCGCGTCGGCGACGCCAAGTGCCAGGTAAGCGGCCATCAGCGCGGTGCCGTTGAGCAGCGCGACCCCCTCCTTCTCCGCGAGCGCGAGCGGGGGGACCCGTTCCCGCTCGAGGACCTCCGCGGCGGGTTCGCGGGCGCCGGAGCGGTGCGCGACGAACGCGCCCTCCCCCAGGAGGGCGAGCGCCAGGTGGGCCAGCGGCGCGAGATCCCCGGACGCGCCGACCGATCCCTGCTCCGGGATCCACGGCACGAGACCGTGGTTCAGCACGTCGAGCAACCGATCGACCACCTCCTCGCGGACCCCCGAGTGGCCCCGGGCCAGCGAGTTGGCGCGCAGGAGGACCAGCGCGCGCACGAGATCCGCCGGGAGCGGCGGGCCCGTTCCGCTCGCGTGGCTCCGCACGAGCGAGAGCTGGAGCTCCCGGGCCCGGTCCGCCGGGATCACGTGATGGGAAAGCCCCCCGAAGCCCGTGGTGACCCCGTAGACGGCCCGGCCCTCCCGGACCGCCCGGTCCACGGCGGCCCGGCTCGCGGCGATCGCGGTGCGGGCCTCGGGGGCCAGCCCGACGGGTCGGCTCCGTCGTGCGACCTCGACGACCTCCGCGAGCCGGAGCGACCGGCCGTCGAGCGAGAGCGGCGCGGTCACGGCCGCCTCGCGGCGTCCGCCCGCGGCCGCAGATGCGGCACGCGCGTCCCACCTAGGCCGGGACGACGAGCTCGCCGCCCGACTTCTGCATCGACGGGATGCGGCGCGTCTTGGCGCCCTTGGTCTGCCAGAACAGGTCCGCGAACTCCTGGACCAGCTTGAGGAGGTCCTGGGCGTCGGCCAGGTTCGTGCCCTGCCGCGCCTTCGACGCCTGCTTCAGGATCCGGAACGTGAGGTCGTGGATCTGCGGGAACTGCTTCACGTGGTCCGCCGTGATGTAGTCGCCCCAAATCACCCGCACCTCGCTCTTGACCCGCTCCGAGTGCGATTCCTTGACGGCCGTGTAGCGGGCGAGCTTCGAGGTGTAGGCGGCCCGGTCCTCCGGCTTCGCGTCCGCCGCGGGCGCCGCGAGCTCGGCGATCAACTGGTCCATCCGGATCACGGTGAGCGCGGAGATCTGCGCCTCGTGGGGGTCGTAAATACCGCAGGGGATGTCGCAGTGGGCGTAGACCGTGCGGGGGGGATGCACGGCGTCACGCAGGCGGTCGAACCAGCCGAGTGAGCGGTCGGGCGCGGACATGGCCCCGCGAGCCCCGGGGGCGGGATAAAGATGCCGGCGGCGCCGCCGCTCTATCGACCCCGGTTCGGGCGGCCGCGTCGCGTGGTCGTCGCCGACGGGAGCATGCGCCCCACGCTCGAGCCGGGGGATCGGCTGCGGGTGGAACCGAGGGCCTACGAGGCCGCGCTCCCCGAGATCGGGGCGATCGTCGTCCTGGAGGACCCGGAGGACCCGGACCGGTGGCTCGTGAAACGGGTCCACGCCGTCGACCCGGTCGGTCGCACCGTGGACGTCCGGGGGGACGCCGCGGACGTGGCGCGCGACAGCCGTTCCTTCGGGCCCGTACCGCTGCCCCTGCTTCGCGGCCGGGTCACGCGGATCTACTTCCCGCCCGAGCGGGCGCGCGACCTGTAGCGGACCGGGCGTCGCGACACCCTTAAGCGATGGGGCAATTTGCCCCATCGATGTCCACTCCGTCCGATTCCGCGTCGACGCCGCCCTCGAGCCCGGCGACGCCGCCCAAGTCGACCGCACCGCGATCGATGGCCGCCCCCACCGCGGTCTGGGTCGCGGTGATCGTGGTCGTTGCGGCGATCGTCGGCGGAATCGGCTTCTACGCCGGCTACGCGTACCGGGGTTCCCCGACCTCGAGCTCCACCGCGAACGACACGCTCTCGATCCTCGGCGCCGGGACGCTCGGGCCGTACTTCCCTTCCATCGCGGACGCGCTCGTCAACGTGACCCCGGGCCTCTCGGCCCCGACGGCGGCCCAGACGTACGAGGGTTCGCTCGACATCACGAACGCCATCACCGGCGGCACCGCGACGGCGGACGTCGCGGCGGTCGCCGACTACCGGCTGATCCCGCAGCTGCTTGAGCCGAAGTACGCGGCCTGGGAGGCCGTCTGGGGCACCACGCCGGAAGTGCTCGTCTACAACCCGACGATCTCCGCGTTCAACGGCATCACCACCGAGAACTGGGGGACGGTCCTCCTCTCGGCGCTGCAGACGAAGGGGGTCGCCCCGTTCGGGGTCTGGAACGCCTCGACCGACCCGAACGGCTACAACGAGATCTTCAGCATGATGCTCCAGGGCATGCTCTACGACGGCGGGAACATCTCGCAAATCTACGGGCAGCTCTACTCGGGCGCGCCCGGGGCGCTCGCCGTCCCCAACGCGACGCTGACGCTCCCGGAGCACGAGTCCCAGGCCGCGACGCTCGTCGAGACCGGCGTCGTCTCCTCGGTGATCACGTACCGGGCGTTCGCGGTCGCGAACGTCGGCCCGGACCTTGCCTACGTCTCGTTCAACCCGATCGTCGGGCTCTTCGCCAACGACACGACCGCGCTCAACGACTACGCGAAGCTCTCGACCTCGATCATCACGTCGACGGGGGGCCTCGCGACCGTCCATCCGGCGCCGGTGCTCTTCTCGATCACCGTGCCCCTGAACGCCCCGAACAGCGCGATCGGGATCGACTTCATCCTGCTGCTGCTCTCCCCCACCGGGCAGTCGATCATCTCGAAGAACGGCGGGTTCACGCCGATCTATCCGGCCTGGTCGGATGAGCCCTCGGCGGTGCCGGGCCTCCTCGGGACCGAGGTGGTCCCGCTGCCCGGGTGGGCCCAGACGATCCTGGGATGAGCGCCGGCGGCGAGCCGACCGCCGATCGGCGCCCCCGACGGTGGAGGACCGGTCCGCTCTGGCTCGGGCTGCAGATCGCCCTCTCGGCGTCGCTGCTCGCGCTCCTCCTGCTCCCGATCTACGGCCTGTTCACGTACGCGCCCCTCTCGCGGATCGTCGCGGCGGCGGAGAACGTCGAGGTCCGGGAGGCGATCTGGCTCACCCTGTACGCGTCGGGGATCGCGGTCCTGGCGACCGCCCTCCTCGCGATCCCGCTCGGCTACCTGCTCGCGCGACGCACCTTCTTCGGCCGGTCGGTGGTCGAGTCGCTGGTCACGCTCCCGATCGTCGTGCCCCACCTGATGGTCGGTCTCGGTCTCTTCTTCCTGCTGGCGGTGCCGGGGACGCCGCTCTACAACTTCACCCACGCGATCGGATTCCCCGTCTACTACACGATCTGGGGGGTCGTCCTCGTGATGGCGGTGGTGAGCGCGCCGTACACCGTCGTCGCGGCGCAGCTCTCCTTCCAGGCGGTCGACGCGCGGGTCATCGAGTCGGCCCGCTCGCTCGGCGCGGGGAGCGGCACCGCGTTCCTGACCGTCACGCTGCCGATCGCCGCCCGGGGCATCGTCGCGGGGCTCCTCCTCACCTGGGCCCGGGCCGTGAGCGAGATCGGCGGGATCCTGATCCTCGCGTACTACGTCTATCCCGGCGGCCCGTACACGGGCCCGCTCACGAACACGATCTCCGTCTACATCTACGACCTCTTCCAGCTGGGCGACTGGACGGACGCGGCGGCGGTGAGCTCGCTCTTCCTGCTGATCGCCTTCTCGATCTTCCTGCTGGTCCGGGTCGGCGAGCGGAGCGGGTGGCTGCCGTGGAACCGGGGAGATCTCGCCCGATGACCGAGTGGCGCGTCGAGGCGGTGGAGACCGACGTGGACGGCTTCCATCTCGGCCCGGTCGACCTCACGCTCGCGCCCGGCCGGGCGGTGGCCGTGCTCGGGAGCTCCGGCGCCGGCAAGACGACGCTCCTGCGCACGCTCGCCGGCTTCCTGCCGGTCCAACGGGGCCGGCTCCTCCGGGACGGCGAGGACATCTCGCGCTGGATGCCGGAGGAGCGGGGCTTGGGCTACGTGCCGCAGGGCCTCGGGCTCTTCCCGCAGCGCACCGCGTTCGCGAACGTGCGCTACCCGCTCGAGCTCCGGGGTCGCTTGGACGCCCACGAGCGTACCCAGGAGCTGATCGAGCGGTTCCACCTCACCGACTGCGAGCGTCGGCGCCCGAACCGGTTGAGCGGAGGGCAGCAGCAGCGGGTCGCGCTCGCACGCGCCCTCGCGGCGGAGCCCGAGCTGATCGTCTGGGACGAGCCGTGGCAGGCGCTCGACGTGGAGGCCCGGCACGAGCTCGGGGCCGTCCTCGCCGAGCTCCGCGCGACCGAGCGGATCCCGATCGTCGTCGTGACGCACGACCCGGCGCTCGCGTTCTCGGTGGCCGACTCCTTCCTCGTGCTCGAGCGCGGCCGTCCCCGCTACGTGGGCGAGGCGACCGAGCTCATCGAGCGGCCCGGCGACCCGTTCGTCGCCCGCTTCGTGGGCTACGAGAACGTCTTCGAGCGCGTGACGCTCGAGCGCGAGCGCGCCCACCCGTTCGCCGCGCTCCTGCTCGGGAGCTCGGGGCCGGCGGGCGTCGCGCTCGGGAACCCGACGGCGACGCCCACGATCGGCGCGCCGTCCAGCTGGGAGGGCGCCGTCCGGTCCGTGCGCCCGACCCCGGAGGGGGTCCGGGTCGAGCTCGCGGTCGGCGCGCTCCCGGTCGTCGTGCGGCTGCCCCGGCCCTGGCCGAACCCGCTCCCCGCCCCGGGCGGGCGCCTGCGGTTCAACGTCGACCCGGTCGATCTCCACCCCCTCGGCCCGACCGGTGCGGGGGCCTGATGCCGCGGCGGGCGGACCGGGTGAGCTCCACCGACTTGGCGCTGCTCGCCGCGCTGCGCGGCGAGCGCAGCGTCGTGGCGGCGAGCCGCCGGGTCGGGATCAGCCGGGACCGGGCCGTGTACCGGCTCGAGCGGCTCGAGCGCGCCTTCGGGGGTCCGGTCGTGCGGAGCGCCCGGGGCGGCCGCGGCCATGGGGGCACGGTGCTCACGGAGCTCGGCGACCGCGTCGCGCGCGGGGGCTTCGACGCGGTCGAGCTCGTGGACGCGCGCCCGGTCAGCCGGCTGGACCCGCCGAACGTGCTGAGCGGCACGTACGTCGGCGGCCCCGCGCCCGAGGTGCGCGTCGGGACGGGCCTCCGGCTGCGGGTCGCGTTCCCGGCGGAGTCGGGGGAGACGGTGCGGCTGCTGCTGGACCCGGAGTCGGTGCTGGTCGCGCTCCGCCGGTTCCCGTCGAGCGCCCGGAACGTCCTCGAGGGGACGGTGGTCCGGCTCTATCCGGACCCGGGGCAGGGCCGCCGGACGATCGCGGTCCGGGTCGACGGGACGCTCCTCCGTGCGGCGGTGACGGCCGAGACGGTCCGGGCCCTGCGCCTCGCGGCCGGCCGCCCGGTCGTGCTGTACGTGAAGGCCACGGCGCTCCGCCGCGTCGCGCGGGCGCCTAGTCGCGGATCCCCTCGGTCGTGAGGCTGAAAACCGCCTCGCCTTCCGGGAGGTTCGGGGAGTCGATGAGGCGCGCGATCCGGCGGGGTGGCTTCGACTTCCGCAGGTAGACCCGGTAGGTCGCCGCGTGGGCGACGATGTTGCCGCCGATCGGGCGCGTGGGGTCGCCGAACAGGATGTCCGGGCGCGCCGACACCTGGTTGGTGACGACGATCGCGGCGTTGTACGTGTCCGCGAAGCGCAGGAGCTCGTGGAGGTGCCGGTTGAGGTGCTGCTGGCGGGGCGCGAGCTCGCCCCGCCCCAGGTACTCCGAGCGGAAGTGGGCCGTCAGCGAGTCGACGACGAGCAGCCGGATCGGCTTCTCCCGGGCCAGCTCCTGGGCCTTCTGGACGAGCAGCATCTGGTGGTTCGAGTTGAACGCCCGGGCGACGTGGATCCGTTCGAGCGCCTTCGCGGGGTCGATCCCCGCGCCCTTCGCCATGTCGACGATGCGCTCGGGCCGGAACGTCGACTCCGTGTCGATGTAGACCACCTCGCCCTCGAGCCCGCCCTGCGAGGGGGAGAGCTGCACGTCGACGGCGATCTGGTGCGCGATCTGGGTCTTACCGGTGCCGAACTCGCCGGAGAACTCGGAGATCGCCTGGGTCTCGACGCCGCCGCCCAGGAGCTCGTCGAGCGCCTTCGAGCTCGTCGTCACCCGCCCGAGCTTCTTCCGGCGCTCCAGGAGCTGGGTGCCGCTCTCGAAGCCGCCGACGTCCGCCTTGCGGCGGGCCTCGCCGATGATCTTCTGGGCGATCGCGACGCCGATCTCCGCGGCCTCGGCCACGTCGCCGGGCGAGGCGACCGCGAGCTCCATGAGATCGGTGTAGCCGGACTCCCGGAGCTTCTCGGCGGTCGTCGAGCCCACGCCGGGCAGGTCCTCGAGCGCGATCGCCGGCTTCTCCTCGTCGTCGCCCGCGCTGGGGGCCCGGGCGGAGCTCTTCGACGGCACGGCGGTTCGCACCGGGAGTCGGGAGATAAACGTGCGGGGGGAGGTCGTGGAACGGCGAACGATGCCGTCAGCGGGCGAGCGCGACCTGCGGGGCGAACGGCTCGCCCGTGAGCCGCTGGAAGACGGTCGTGTAGAGCCGGCTCACCTCGTCGACGAGCAGCGGCGGGAGCGGCGGGATCGCCGGCTCGGGCTCGTGCGCGGCCCGGGCCTTCTGGAGGGCGTCGTAGTAGCCGCCCTGGCGGTAGTGCTGCCGGACGAACTCCTTCGAGAAGTCGACCTGGCGGCCGCGCTGGTAGGCGTCCTGGTCCCAGAACCGGTCCTCGTCGGCGGTGCCGAACGTGTCGACGACCATCGGCACCCCTTCCCCGTCGATCGCGAACTCCTTCTTCCCGTCGACGTGGATCAGGCCCCGCGGCCCGATCTCGCGCTGCATCGCCTCGTCGATCTTGAGGATCGTCTCCTTCATCCCGGCGAGGGTCTTCGCGTCGAGGCAGGAGAGCTCGAGCGCCTCCTTCGTCGCGAGCAGGCGGTCGACCGGCTCGAGCTTCGTCGTGACCTCGAAGTGCGGCTCGGGGAGCCTCATCGCGTACTCGAGCGTCTTCCCGGCCGGGAAGCCCAGGTCCTTCGCGGCGACGGCGCCCGACTTGACGCGGTCCCACATCGACCCGGCGAGGTAGTACCGGACGATCAGCTCGAGCGGCACGAGATACCCCTTCGGGTGGGCGCCGAGCGTCCTCGGGTTCGGCACGACCTGCACGCGCTTCACGCGCATCGAGGTCGGCCCCGAGAGGCCGAGGAAGTGGTGCGGCAGCCCGAGGCGGGAGCAGACCTCGAACCAGTGCGCCGCCGTCCGGTTGAGCGTCTCGCCCTTGAACGGGATCTCGCTCGGGATGTGCTTGTCGAAGACCGAGATGTCGTTCGTGAACCGGAACTCGAGCTCGGTCGGGGAGACCTCGTAGACCTCCTTCACCTTGCCGCGTCGCAGGAACTTCGGCGCGGCCCCCGGAGCGGGCGCATCCTTCGCCATCGGCGGGCCGAAGCGGCCCGGTCCCTTAACGGCTGCGCGGTGGAACTACAGCGAGCGGGCGTGGACGGACGTGATCGGGCGGAATCCGCGCTTCGCGTAGAAGCGGACCGCGATCTCGTTCTGGGCCGGGAACTCGGCGGTGACGACCCCGGCGCCCTTCGCCTTCAGCGCGGCGCTCGTCTCGCGGAGGAGGTACTCGCCGACGCCCCGGCGCCGGTAGAGCGGCAGCATGTAGATGTCGACGATGAGCCCCTCCCACTCCGGCGTGTAGAACGGCCGCTCGCGCAGGATCGCGCGGACGAACCCCACGACCTTGTCCCTGTCCGGGCCGACGCCCTCCGCGGCGAGCAGCACGACCTTGGGGTCCGAGAGGTTCGCGGAGAGGATCTGCTGCGCCTGGGCCTCCGCGTCGTCCCGGACCTTGAGGAGGGGATCGAACTCCTCGTTGAGCCGTTTCAGGCGCAGGAGCAGCGGGACCAGCGCGGGCAGGTCCGCCATCTTCGCGGGCCGCAGGTGGATCGGCAGGCTCGGCGTCTCGGGGGGCGCTTCGTTGCTGGCGGTCATCGGGGTTTCCTCCTGGACGGGGACTTCGCGGACGGCATCGGCGGCGTGAGGCCCGAGCGGGCGAGCGCCCGGACGAGCGCGCCGGGCCGGCCCATCAGCGCTCGGGCGCGCTCGAGGAACTCGGCCGACGAGAGGCGGCGCCGGGCGATCCCGAGCTTCACGGCGGAGTCGGCGACCGCCGCCGCCACGTGCGGGAAGACCTCCGTCTCCTCCATCGTCGGGAGGATGTGGTCCGGGGTGAGGCCCCGGTCCGCCGCATGCCGGGCGAGCTCGTGCGCCGCCGCGAGCACGATGCCGTCCGGGATCGAGCGGGCCCGGGCGTCGAGCACGCCGCGGAACACGGCCGGGAAGATGAGGGAGTTGTTGACCTGGTTCGGGAAGTCGCTGCGCCCGGTCGCGACGATGGCGGCCCCGGCGGCGGTCGCGACCCCGGGCCAGATCTCCGGCACCGGGTTCGCGAGGGCGAAGACGATCGGCCTCGGGGCCATGGACCGCACCAGCTCCGGGGCGATCGTGTGGGGGTCCGGCGTCGACGCCGCGAGCAGGACGTCCGCGTCCTTCGCCGCCTCCGCGAGCGCGCCGGTGCGGCCGCCGCCGTTCGTCTGGAGCGCGAGGCGGTACTTCCAGGGGTTCCGGACCGAGAGCTCGTCGACGTCGTCGCGCTCCGCGTCGAGGATCCCCCTCGAGTCGACGAGCGTGAGCCGGTGCGGGTCGTGCCCGAGCGCGAGGAGCAGGCGGGCCGTGACGAGGTTCGCCGCGCCGGCGCCGAGCAGGACGGTGCGGACCTCGCGCATCGAGCGGTCGGTGAGCGTGAGGGCGTTGAGGAGCCCGGCGATCGTCGACGCCGCGGTGCCGAGCTGGTCGTCATGCCAGACGGGGATCGGGAGCCGCTGCTGGAGGGCCTCCAGGATCCCGAAGCACTTCGGCGACGCGATGTCTTCGAGGTTGATGCCCCCGAAGGCGGGCGCGATCCGCTCCACGGTCGCGATGAAGGCGTCGGGCGAGTCGACGGCGATCGGCAGCGGGATCGCGTCGACGCCGCCCAGCCACTTGAACAGGAGCGCCTTCCCCTCCATCACGGGGAGTGCGGCCCGGGGCCCGATGTCGCCGAGCCCGAGCACGCGCGAGCCGTCGGTCACGATCGCGATCGTGTTCCACCGGCCGGTGAGGTCGAAGGCGAGGTCGGGATCGGCCCGGATCGCGCGGGAGACCTCCGCGATCCCGGGCGTGTACCACAGCGAGAAGTCCCCGAGGGAGCGGACCGGCACCTTGGGCACGGTCTCGATCTTGCCTCCGTAGAACCGGGCCAGCTCGACGGAACGGCGGCCCAGCTCCTCGGTCTGGTCCTCGCTCCGGGCCGCCGCGTCGGGCTCGGGGCTCGACCGTCGCCGACCGACCTTGGCGCCCGGCGCGGGGGCCGCCTCGCTCTCCGCCATCGGTGGTGCCGTCGACCCGGCCCCGGTCTATTAACGCTTTGCCGGAGACGATGGGAGAGTTCGGCAATTGACGGTTTCGCTCGTTTGGGACCGGCGGCGACGGAAACCTCGCGCAGACCCGGAGCTAAATAGCGCCCCCGACCCATTTCCCCGCGAGCCGATGGCGACCCAGTCCCCGCCGCTCCCGCATCCGTTCTTCCGTCCGCCCCGGGCGGGTGCGGTCCCGCTCATCGCCCCGCGCGAGCTCCGGGCGCTGCTCGGCTCGGACGCTCCGCCGCTCCTGCTCGACGTGCGTCCCGTGCGCGAGCGCCGCCTCGCGCACCTTCCGAACGACCGCGCCGTCCCGCTCGAGGAGCTGGAGCGGGCGCTCCCGAGCCTGCCGCACGACCGGGCGATCGTGGCGTACGACCACCTGGGCTTCCGGGCCCGGCTCGCGACCGAACTCCTGACGGAGCGCGGGTTCCCGCTCGCCGCCGCGCTCGAGGGGGGCATCGACGAGTACGCACGCGTCGCCGACGTGACGATCCCCCGCTATCCCGCGGACGACGCCACGTCGCCGCTCCTCCTGCTGCAGCTGCCCCGACCGGAGACCGGCTGCCTCGCCTATCTCGTCGCCGACGCCGATGCGAAGGAGGCGGTCGTGATCGATCCCGGCCGGGACGTCGCGCCGTACGGCGCCCGGCTCCGGGACGAAGGGTGGAAGCTCGCCGCGATCGTGGAGACGCACACGCACGCCGACCACCTCGCCGGCCACGCCGCGCTGCACGCCGCGACCGATGCGCCGATCTACGTGAGCCGTCGGTCCCCGGCGGCCTACCCGCATCGCCTCCTCGAGCAGGGGAGCGCGATCGAGTTCGGCGGCGAGACGATCGGCGTCCTCGAGACGCCCGGCCACACGCGGGACCACCTGACGCTCACGCTCCGCGACAAGATCTTCACCGGCGACACCCTGCTGCTCGGCGCCTGCGGCCGCACCGACCTGGGCGACGGCTCGCCCGACCTCCTTTGGTCGAGCCTCACGGAGAAGCTGCTGAAGCTGCCGGACGCGACCGAGGTCTACCCGGCCCACTTCGGTCCCCGTCACGCCCTCCCCGACCGCTACGTCTCGACCGTCGGCTACGAGCGGGCCACGAACGAGGCGCTCCGCCTGGGATCGCTCGAGGCGTTCCGGGTCTACATGACCGAAGGCTGGCCGCCCAAGCCGGCCGACTTCGACCGGATCGTCGCCGCCAACCT
>JASHYV010000114.1 GCA_030064695.1 Thermoplasmata archaeon | reverse complement strand
GTCGGGGCACCGAGGGCCTTCGCGATGCGCCGAGGACTGCCGAGGAGGTTCGTGACGACCGGCATCGAGGCGCCGGGGACGTTCTCGAACAGGAGCGCCGGGCCGTCGGCGCGCACCACCCGTTGCGTCACCTCGGTGATCTCGAGGTCACGGGAGACCGGTCGGCTCACGCGGGCGAGATCGCCGTCGCGCTCGAGCTGCGTGAGGAACTCGCCCAGCGAGCGGAACGCCATGGGAGCGGGGCGAGCCCCCGCGGTTATTAAACGCGCGGCGGCCGCCATCAAGGTTCATATCGGAACCTCGTCTCGACGCGGCCGGTCGCCATGCAATCGGTCACCCTCGAGTTCCGCACCGAGGACCTCGCCCTGCTCGGCCTGATCCCGCGGGGCCTGTTCGACCGGTACGAGGAGGTGGAGCTCCTGGAGACGCTCCGCCTCGAGCAGGGCTGGCGGCTCCAGCTGCTCCGCGTGCGGCGGCGGGGGTCGCTCCGCTCGGCCGCGGAGCTCGAGCACGAGTCCCGCCGCATCCGCGCCCTCTACGGGCTCGAGACGTTCGAGCTGGTCGAGCGGCGACCCCGCACGCGCGACTACATCCTGCTGGTCCGGCAGCGCAATCCCGAAGCGCTGCGCCGATGGCTCACGCTCGCCGGGGGCGAGATCTCCCCCACGGCGCCGTTCCGCATCACGGCGGAGAAGGTCGTTGCCTCCTTCCACGGCGAGGAGCGGGCGATCCGCCGGGTCCTGCGACGACTCGACCGCGAGGAGTTCCCGTACCGGATGCTGCGGGCCGCGGGCCACCCCGTGGTCGCGGAGGCCGGCCCGGGGTCGCTCACCGCGCTCCAGGCCCGCCTCCTCGCCCGGGCCTGGGTGCTCGGCTACTACGCGGTCCCCCGACGCATCACGCTCTCGAAGCTCGCGCGCCAGAGCGGACGCAGCGCCCCGGCGCTCGGCAAGATCCTCCGTCGCGCCGAGGGTCGGCTCGTCGTACGGTGGCTCGCCGCGGAGGGGGCCGGGATCGAGACGGACGCCGAGCCGACGGGCGCGACGAGGGAATCCTAAAGCGAGCGCCCCCATCCCGCGCCGTGGCACGTCGGGTCCGTTCGGTCGTCGTGGAGCGGGTGCCGGGGCTACCGGAGCTCCCGCTGCCCCGTCGGGCCACCGACGGCTCGGCCTGCTTCGACCTCGCGGCGGCGGAGGCGGCGGTGCTGCGCCGCGACCGGGTCGTGCTCGTGCGGACGGGGCTCAAGCTGCGCTGCCCGAGCGGCACATTCCTCGAGGTCCGTCCGCGCAGCGGGCTCAGCAGCCGCGGGGTCGTGATGGCCAACGCTCCGGGCACGATCGATCGCGACTATGCGGGCGAGGTGAAGGTCCCGCTCACGTACCTGTTCGACGGGGAGTTTCGGATCGAGGTCGGCGATCGGATCGGCCAGATCCGACTCGTGGAGGACCTCCCGGCGCGCTTCCGCCCGGGGAAGGTTGAGGCGGTGGGTTCCCGCGCCGGAGGCTTCGGGAGCACGGGCCGCTAGCGGAACTCGGAGAGCTCCCGCTGGACCAGCTTCGCCGGGGGCCGGGCGAGGCCCGCGCCGCTCGCGGAGGAGGCCTCGACCTTCTCCAGCATCTCGTGCATGCGGCGCTCGCGCGCCGACGCGGCCCGGTGCAAGCCGACGTCCCGCGTGCCCTCGGCGACGAGCACCACCGCGCGACCGGTGCGGGCCCGGCCGGTGCGGCCCCGGCGCTGGATCGTCCGGATCACGTCCGGGATCGGCTCGTAGAAGACCACCAGGTCGGTCGCCGGGATGTCGAGCCCTTCTTCCGCGACCGACGTCGCGACGAGGACGTTCACTTCACCGGCCCGGAATCGGTCCAGCACGCCGACCTGCTCCTTCTGGGAGAGGCCCGCGTCCTCGCCCCGGCTCGCCTGGCCGACGAACCGGGCCGGCCGCAGCCGAGCGTCGCCCGCCCGAACGAACTCCTGGAGCAGCCGATCGACCGTGTCCCGGTACTGGGCGAAGACGATGATGCGGGCGCCGGGGTTCCGGGCGATCTCCTCCCGGACGATCCCGACCGCCGTCGCCAGCTTGGGGTGCTCGATCGTGAGCTGCTCGAGCTGGCGTCGGACCTCCGCGACGTCGGGGTCGCCCAAGAACGCGCGCTGGGCCGGCGTCACGCGACGGCCGGGGACCGGGTCCTGTCGGTGGAGGAACTCCCGCAGCGCGTCGACCCCCTGGCTCTCCACGAGCTCGAGCGCGTGCAGCCCCTTCATGGCCGCGGACTGGGCGGTGACGGCGCTCCACAGTCGCGCGTCGGACGCGCCCTCCCGGCGGTCTCCCTCGATGCGGCGATGGAGTCGCTGCCCGACGTCCAGCAGCACCCGACGATTCGCCTCGCCGGCTCCGATCAGGTCGAGCCGGCGCAGGACGTCGAGCTGTCGGGCGACCGCGGTGCGCAGCAGGACGGCGAGATGCCGGACCTCGGGGGGCACCGCGACGGCGACCGTCTCGATGCCGATCCCGTGGAGGTACGGCGCGACGTCGGGCGACTGCTCCGTGCGGTACTCGAAGTGCTCGATCCCGAGGTTCGTCCACACCTCCTGGATGCGGGCGAGACGGCCCCCCGGGGAGGCGGTCATCGCGAGGACGCGCGCGTTCGGTCCGTCGCGGTTGGCCCGGGCGATCGCCACGTACGGATAGTCCCCGACGGCCCGATGCGCCTCGTCGAAGACGATGAGGCTGAACGTGGCGAGCGGAAACTCTCCGGCCCGGAGATCGTTCGCGACGACCTGGGGGGTCGCCACCACGATCTGCGGAGGATGGAGGAGCTCCGTCCGGCGGTCCGGAGGGATCGCCCCAGTGAGCGCGATCGGCGGCGGGGCCAGCAGCGCGCCCGCGACGCTGCGCGCGTGCTGGACGACCAGCGGTCGGGTCGGGGCCAGGAACAGGATCGAGGAGGTGGGGCGTCGGCGCAGGGTCTCGGCCATCACGCGCAGGGCGATCGCGGTCTTGCCGAGGCCGGTGGGGAGCACGGCAAGCGTGTTCCGCTCGAGCGCGGAGTCGGCGATCGTCGCCTGGTACTGACGGTCCTCCAGCACGCCGGGACGGACCCGCGGGTGCTCCACCGTCGCCATGCCGCCCCCTTGCGGGCGCGGGAGCGGCCAGCCCTTATTTTACGGCCGTCTACCACCGACCGTGCTCGCGCTCGCCCTCGAGCTCGGACTCGTCGTCGCCTCCGTGCTCGTCCTGCTCTACCAGGGGGTGGCGATCCTGTTCAGCTACCAGATGCCGAAGCTGTCGCCCGGGCCCGACGAGACGTCGGCGGGCCCGCTCCCGTCGGTGAGCATCGTCATCGCGGCCCGGAACGAGGGCGAGGACCTGCCCGGCACGCTCGATGCGGTGCTCGCCCAGGAGTACCCGGAGCTCGAGGTGATCGTGGTCGAGGGCGGCTCCACGGACGACACCCGGGCGGTGATCGAGGCCCGTGCGCCCCGAGTCCGACGCGTGGATGAGCCGCCGCTTCCCGAGGGGTGGGTCGGAAAGAACTGGGCCTGCTGGACCGGGGCGCAAGCCGCGTCCGGGGACTGGCTGCTCTTCCTCGATGCCGACGTGCGCCTCCACCCGGCGGCCGTCCGCACGCTGGTCCGGTACGCGCAGCGGGAGCGGGCCGACCTCGCGAGTCTCGCGCCCCGGGTGGAGATGACGGGTCTGTGGGAACGGGTCGTCCTCCCGTTCATGGTCCAGATGATCCTCACGTACTTCCGAGCCCCTCGCGTCAACCACGACGGCTCTCGGGCGGCGCTCGCGAACGGGCAGTGCTGGGCCACGCCCCGGTCCGTCTACCAGCAGGAGGGCGGCCATGCCGCCGTCCGGTCGTTCGTCCTCGAGGACATCGCGATCGCTCGTCGATACCGGGCCGACGGCCGACGCCTGCGGGTCGCATGGTCCCCCGAGCTCGCGGTCACCCGGATGTACCGCGACCGGCACGAGATGTTCGAGGGGCTGCTCAAGAACATCCACGACACCCACTTCTCGGCGGCGCGGCAGCTCGGCCTGCTCGTCGGGCTGGTCGCCCTCTTCTGGCTCCCCCTCGGCGTCTTGCCGGTGGCGCTCGTCTACGGCTCCCCGGTGCTGATCGGGCTCGGCGCCGTCCTCTGGATCGCGCTGTTCGGCAAGCACGCCGGATTCGCTCGCGGCATCGGTGGCTCCGCCGCCGCGGGTCTCCTGTATCCGGTGGCGGTGGGGTTCTACGTGGCGCTGCTCGCGACCTCGCTCGTGCGGGGGGTCCGGGGGCGGCCGGTCGCGTGGAAGGGCCGGGAGTACCCGACCGTCCGATCGAGAGGCCCGAACTGATAAGGGGCGGGCCGCTCTCGCGCCCCGGCGATGGCCGAGGCGTCCTCCACCGTCTACGAACTCCTGATCGGCGGGCGAGAGGTTCCGGCGGCGGCCGGCCACCACCGCACCCTGCTCGACCCGGCAACGAACCGGCCGATCGCCGAGGTCGGCGCCGGCTCTCGGGACGACGCGCGCGCCGCGATGGAGGCCGCCGACCGGGCGTTCCGGGAGTCGAACTGGGCGCTCGACGACGGGGCCCGGCGCTCCCGAGCCCTCAGCAAGCTTGCGAGCCGCCTCGAGGCGGAGCTCGAAGGGTTCGCCCGGCTCGAGACCCGCAACATGGGCAAGCCGCTCCGCGAGTCGCGGGGCGACATCGCCTACGCGGTGCGGACGCTCGAGTACTTCGCCGGCCTCGCCGACAAGATCGAGGGCGAGACGATCCCGGTGCCGGGGCCCCGATTCGACTACACCCTCCGCGAGCCGCTCGGGGTCACCGTCCACATCGCGCCGTGGAACTATCCGCTGCTCCTCGCGCTCCGGTCCGTCGCGCCCGCGCTCGCGGCCGGGAACGCGGTGGTGCTGAAGCCGGCGAGCCTCACGCCGCTCACCGCGATCGCGTTCGCTCGGCTGGCCCATGAGGCCGGCGTACCGGACGGCATCCTGAACGTGGTACCGGGCCGCGGGGCCGAGGTCGGCGAGGCGCTGGTCGAGGACCCGCGGTGCCGGTCGGTGACGTTCACCGGGAGCGGGGACGTGGGCGCCCGCATCGCCGAGATCGCCGCCCGACGGCTCATTCCGGCCACGCTCGAGCTCGGAGGCAAGGGCCCGGTGATCCTCTTCCCGGACGCCGATCTGGAGCGCGCCGCGAAGGGGATCGGCTACGGCATCTTCGGGAACGCCGGCCAGATGTGCTGGGCGGCCTCCCGCCTCCTCGTCCACGAGAGCGTTCGGGCGCCCCTCCTGGAGCGCCTCGCGTCGATCGCGAACGGGCTCAAGCTCGGCCCCGGCACGGAGGACGGGGTGGAGATGGGCCCGCTCGTCTCCGCCGATCATCTCGCGCACGTGCTGGAATATGTCGACGAGGCGCGGGGCGGCGGCGCGACGGTCGTGGCCGGCGGCAGCCGGGTCCAGGAGGCGCCCCTCGCGGACGGCAACTTCCTTCGGCCGACGATCCTCGCCGACCTGCCCGACGGATCGCGGGCCCTCCGGGAGGAGATCTTCGGGCCCGTGCTCTCGGTGCTCTCCTTCTCGGACCCGGAGGAGGCCGTCCGTCTCGCCAACGACACGCCCTACGGGCTCCTGTCCGCGCTCTGGACCCGGGACCTCGCCACGGCCCACTCGGTCGCGCGCCGCCTCGAGTCGGGGATGGTCGTCGTCAACGAGGCGCCGACGACGTTCCCCCAGACGCCGTTCGCCGGAGTGAAGGGGAGCGGGATCGGCTTCGAACAGGGCCGGCTCGCGGTCGAGGGGTACACCCGGCGCAAGAACGTCGTCCTGAACCTCGGTGCTCCGCGGAAGAAAACGTAGGCCCGGGTTCGTACGAAACCCCAAAAGAAGGCCGGGCGGCTCGACCGGCGTCCGTGTCCGACGCACCGCCGTCCATTTCGCCTCAGGCCTGGGGCGCCTGCCGCTTCTGCGGGGTCGCCGTTCCGGCGGGGGCCAAGCGCTGCCCGATCTGCGGCGACGACGCCCCGGTGAGCGCCCGAGAGCTGCCGAACGCGCCGAAGAGCGTGAAGCGCCGGATCTGGATGACCGGGGCGCTGCGGGGCGTGATCGTGGTCGGCGTGTGCGCGGCGCTCGCGTTCTCGATCATCAGCTCGGTGCTCCAGGGACCGCCCACCGTGGCCGACCCGCTCACCACCTCGGGGATGTACGTCCTGGGGCCCGGCAACGAGACGGTGATCGACGGGGAGATCACCGGCGGCGACTACGTGATCGGGAATTACTCGGTGATCACACCACCGGGCGTCAACGTCACGCTCGACATCTACAACTCGACGCAGTGGGGGGAGATCGTCGAAGGGGGCCTGCCGGGGTCCCCGCAGTGGTCGACGACCCCCGGCCCCATCGAGCAGATCATCTATTCGGCGGCGTACACCGACACGTTCTACTTCGTCTTCGCGAACCCGTACCCGATCTCCTGGCACCTCTCGATCGAGGTGTACATCGTGACCGAGTACGAGTCGAACGTCGCGAGCGACGGCTTCGGCGAGTAGGCGCTACGCCGGGGGTTCCTCGGCGGGCCCCTCCGGCGAGGCCGGGCTCTCGATCCGCCGCAGGAACTCCGCGGGCACGGACTCGGTCAGGAAGACCGTCTTCCCCGCCTGCATGATCACGATCCCCGCGCCCTGCGCCTTCAGGACGTCCACCTCGAGGATCACGGGCGTCGGCGTGCGGACCGATCCGGCCGTGTGGGCGTCGCCGGCGGTCCTCGATAGGTGCACCATCTTCCGGTCCGACGGTTTGAGGCCGACCTCGAGGACGATGGCCGCCTCCTCGCCGGTCACCGGGTAGTAGAGGTGGGGCGGGATGTGGTCGGTGGGCAGGTCGAGCGCGACCTCGAGCGTGTGGCCGTAGGTCGCGCGGATCCGGTCGTCGCGCACCTCGTAGCGGCCCTTTGCGTCGGTCTCGGCGATCGCCACCAGGTGCGGGACGCGCAGCCAGTGGTAGGCCGGATGCTTCTGGGAGATCGCCCGCACGATGGCCGGCAGCGAGACCCAGCCGTTGGGCTCGATCGGCAGCTGGTACCGGTCGGGGAAATGGCGGAGGATGCCGGTCAGGATCCGGCCCAGGTGGTCCAACTCCCGGTCGTTCATCAGGAACCGGCCGGGCTGCCCGCAGACGGGACACGACTCCGCGCGGAAGTACCCGTGCTGCGAGCACTCCTTCAGCATCGTGCGCGGCTCCGTCAGGCCTTGACCTTGTCCGCCTTCTTCTCGAAGTCGGAGAGCAGGTCCTCGTAGAGGTCGGTCAGGTCCTTCAGGACCCGCTTCAGGATCTGCTGGGGCTTCTCGCCCTTCGTCTTCAGCAAGAGCGTCGGCCGATCGAGGTACGGGTGGCCCAGGTAGTACCTCGCCTCCACGACCTTCTCCTCCTTCTGGAGGGCCTCGACGAGGGGGATCAGGAGCGTTTCCTCGCCCCGCGGGAACTCGACCCGAAGGAGATCGTGCTCCTTCTCCACGACGCGCAGCTCCATCGGCGACCCCGGAGGCGGGGCCACCTGCGTCCACTTCTTAAGCGTGGCGGGACGCGCCGCGCGTTTCCTCTCGAGAGCGGGGTCGTTTTCCGACGCCCATATATGCCGGGCCGCCTCCCCCGGACGCGATGCGGTTCCTGGTCGTGGGCGGCGGCGCGCGCGAGCACGCGATCGCCGCGACCCTGCGTCGGGCCGGTGCGGAGATCGCCGTCGCGAGCCCGAACGCGAACCCCGGCCTCGATCGGCTCGCCGGGCGGAGTGTGCGGTCGGAGGTCTCCGAAGCGACTCGGATCGTCGACTTCGCGCGCGCGTCGGGCGTCGAGTACGCGGTGATCGGCCCGGAGGCGGCGCTCGCCGCGGGCGTCGCGGACGCCCTCCGCGCGGCGGAGATCCCGACGGTGGGCCCCTCGAAAGCCGCGGCCCAGATCGAGTCCTCGAAGCGGTTCACCCGCGAGCTCCTGGCGCGGCACGGGATCGACGCTTCGCCCCGCTGGACGTCGCCGGCCTCCGTCGACGACGTCGATCGCGCGATGGCGGAGATCGGCGCGCCGTGCGTGGTGAAGCCGAGCGGGCTCACGGGCGGCAAGGGCGTCTGGGTCCAGGGGAGCGACTTCGCCGACGCGAAGGAGGGGGCGATCTACGCGAAGTCGATCCTGCTCCAAGGCGGCGGCGTCGTGATCGAGGAGAAGCTCGAGGGCGAGGAGTTCAGCCAGATGGCGTTCGTGACCGACTCCGGCCTCTACCCGATGCCGGCGGTCCAGGACTTCAAGCGGGCGCTCGAGGGGAACCAGGGCGGCAACACCGGGGGGATGGGCTCCTACTCGCAGCGCGACCACCTCCTGCCCTTCCTGGCGCCGGAGGACCGGGAACAGGCGCTCGACGTGATGCGGCGCACGGTCGCCGCCCTCGCCGCCGAGGGACTGCCGTACCGCGGCGTGCTCTACGGCGGGTTCATGCTGACGCGACGGGGGCCGGTGCTCGTCGAGTACAACGCGCGGTTCGGCGACCCCGAGGGGATCAACGCGCTCACCCTGTACGAGGAGGGCAACTTCGCCGACCTGCTCGCGGGCGTCGCGACCGGGCGGGTCGAGCCCGAGCTCGTCCGATTCCGCCTGCGGTCGACGGTCGTGAAGTACCTCGTTCCGCCGGGCTACGGGGCGCAGGCGCGGCCGGGCGGCCTCCTGTTCCTCGACACCGAGGCGATCGAGGCGGCGGGGGTCCACGTCTTCTACGGCAGCGTAGAGGCGGCGGGCCCGGGGACGGTCAAGCTCGGGAGCTCGCGCGGCGTCGCGCTCGTCGGCGAGGCGAGCGCGATCCACGAGGCGGGTTCGCGGGTCGAGACCGCGCTCCAGTTCGTGCAGGGCGACTACTACGTCCGGCACGACATCGGCACGAAGGAGGACCTTCAGCGCCGCTGGGAGCACATGCGCCAGCTGAAGGCGCCGGGCGCGAAGCCGTCGCCGATCCCGCTCTCCGTCGCGCCGGCCGACCACCCGCCGTCGAGCGCGGGGCCGCCGGAGCAATTGCTAGGGTGAGTAGGGTGGAAGTTGTCAGATGATCAACCTGAATGAGGCCACATAACAATAGCCAGCCACGGTGACCATCGACTCCGAGACTAATCAGGCAGATAGAACGTCCCGACTCACCTTGCTCTCAGTCCAAGACTGCTCCATAGGCGACGGAAGTTGGGAAGGACACAATAGTCGAACGTTCGGTGGAAGAGCCCCAAGATGGCGTGAGCCGTAGCCAGCCGGTCGGATTTGGCCTGCTCAACCGGGCGATTCCAATGGGATCGAATACCTCCGACTACCACCTACTATTGCATCGACGGACTATTCGGCGCAAAATCCCCACTCTCGGAGCCGCCCGGGCGGCGCTCCGGACCGACCTCATGTCCGCGATGTCAGTGCTATGCGTTCGTCGCTCCCGACACGGACTCTCCGAGGGGAACCTCCGATAGGGCGAGTATGCTTTCAGAAAAAACCTGGCCAATTCCGGTGCGTCACTCTATCCGGCGCTGACATTGACGAGAATGGTGAGATTACCCGCCCAAGAACCCGTTGGGGTCTCGACGGAAGTGTTGAGGTATCCGGAGCTCCCAGAGTCTACAGTGAAGGGTGCATCAGAGTGCAGCAACTCGAATCCGGGCGTACCTGCTTGGGCGCTATCCACTGAGCAGGAGGACGGACCCCCTACGGGAGTTGCGTACTTCAGTAAGTAGGATAACTCGATGAGCCCTCCGCCTTGAGTCCAACCGAATCCCGGGGCTGTTCCGTTCGACCAGCACGCTGTCGAGCCATCGAACTCGTACAATACACTCTGGACAGTCCCCACCAGGCGAATCGATCCGGACACCCGCTGTGACCTGAGGTCGACAAAATAGGCCGCGAGCACCACCATCACGATCACTGACACCCCAATGACAAACAAGAACCGTGGCCTCATTCGGACTCTCGCGATTGGAGCACAGAAAGGAAACGCCCCGACGGGGTCAAAAGTGGGCTAACAGGTCCCGTTATGCCGGGTCCCCAAAGGAAGTCCCCGCGACGCAATCTCATGCACTAGTACTCAAAAGTGATAGTCCAGTAACTGAGGTATGTTGAGTCGACCGGATTCCCGTCCCAGGCGTACATCGAAATGGTGTAAGTCCCAGCCGCCGGAACGGTTCCGTTAATCCACATATTCGCATTCGGGCCTTAGAGGTCGCTGTCCGGTTGAATCGAAGAACTCGAGGGATAATACGAGTAATCTCCGCACGGTAGACTGCAGTAGTTCGCCTGATACTCCACGCTAGTTCCAGAATTTGAGGGATCCTCTAAGGGATTGATGGAGGCGCGAGCACTGAAGTGCGAGCCCTCCGTCGACGTGATGTAGACGGAGTAGAGCCCGGAGCCGAAGGCGTTTCCGACCCAGACCGCGAAAGGCATGTTGCTGATGTTCACGTGGACTAAGCCCGAGTACCACTTATCCGAAAACGACCCTGGATCATCGGTTGGCCAGCCCGTTCCCTCCCAGCCAAACCCTCCTCCAAACGGAATGTCTGCAGTGCTATCGTGCTGGAAGCTTACGAACCCGATGGATGTGTGAATATTGAATGCGGGCCAATTTTCCACAGGGTTGAGGTCACCGTAGATCTCCTCGTAGTCGGTGAATCCAAGATAGCACTCGCTCGAGAAACACTCCTGGTACTCAACCGTAAGGAAGTCTTCGTAGGCGCCCGAATAGATTTCGGTCCAGGAGTCGAGAAGTTGACCCGCGCCATTCCAAAGGTAGCCGCTATAGAGGTCCACATAACCGAAACCGGTTTGGGACGGAGTGCTTGAAATCGAGAGCTCTTCTTCGTAGGGTGTTGAAGGTTGGAGCTCCCACTCCCAGGTAGTGAAGTACTGTGTGCCACTACTGCAATAGCTGTCGACCGCCCCCGCGAGGCAGAGGGAAAAGTAGGCGCACCAAGCGTTACTGCTCGCGCATGGATTTGAAGTCTGGGTGACGTACCAACTGCCCGCTACGAAGCCCTCCTGATCGTACATTGCGTCGGCGTCGCCATACGAATACGTGTCCCAACTTGAGAGTCCAACAAAGATCGTATCGTCTTGACTGAACGAATCGGGTGTCGTGAAGTTGTAGAACATCGCCTGTCCGTCTTCCGAGAAGTTGTGAGAGACGAAGTTGGTGTAGTACCAATGACTAGAGCTGGAATCGGATTGAACCCCACTAGTTTGAATTGGTCCAAGCGTGACATTTTTCGGCGGCGGACTATAGGTGGCCGTCTGTTGAGAGCTCTGATTTCCGACGGGGCCCGTGAGTCCTGGTGTCAGCCTTGGCCCGACATCGCTCTGCACGGAGTAGGAGTGAACCATCCCCACAATAACCATGACAGCAATGGGAGCAACCCCCGTCCATCGCCACCATCTTGGGTAATTCTGGTTTCCGTCCAAGTGAACGTCTGCCGGAATTCGAGATCCCGCGGTCATGTAGCGAATGAGTCTGTGTGAGTCGCGATTGCCCGAGCTCAGGTGCAAATCAAGATTAGCTCAGTGAGTACTTATAAACAGTGAGCAATGCGCGAAGGAGCCGGAATAGTAGAGTGGCATTCTGAACGGGCGCGAGGTAGTCGCAATCTAGGCGGGGTGGCCGCCATCAGTCGTGTCCTCCCGAGTGGGTCACGGCTTCGCCCTTGCGCCAAGCGTCAAATACGCCCCGCCCGCTAGACGCCCTTCCCGATGTTCTGCCCGAACTGCAAGCGGTTGATGCGCCCCGACCGCCCCATGGGAGTCTGGCGCTGCTCGGCGTGCGGCGCGACGGTCCCGCTGGGCAAGGGGGTCGAGGTCGGCCGATCCGTCCCGAAGGCCCGCGAGGTCGAGGTCGTCGACGGCAAGGTCGCCACGCTCCCGAAGACGGAGGAGCTCTGCCCGAAGTGCGGCAACGGCGAGGCGTACTGGGTGCTCCGCCAGACCCGCGGCTCCGACGAGCCCGAGACCCGGATCTTCGAGTGCACGAAGTGCGGGCACAAGTGGCGGGAGTACCAGTGATCGAGCCGCCGTTCGACTCCGTGGCGGCCGCGTTCGCGCCCGACGCGCTCGGGCGCCGCGTGAAGCTCCGCGGTTGGGTCCTCCGGTCCCGGTCGTCCGGCGGGATCCTCTTCCTGGTGCTCCGGGACCGGACCGGGGCCGTGCAGGTCACGGGCCGCAAGGACCGGCTCGGCCCCGACGGCTTCGACGCCGTGGAGCACGTGCAGAACGAGGGCGCGATCGCGGTGGAGGGGACAGTCGCTGACGACCCTCGGGCCCCGGACGGCCGGGAGGTCCGCGCCGAGCGGATCGACGTGATCGACGCGGGCGCCCCGTTCCCGATCTGGTCCGACCAGACCGAGGAGTTCCTCCTCGACCACCGGCACCTCGCGATCCGCTCGCAGGACCTCGTCGCCACCTTCCGGCTGAAGGCGGAGGTGCTCCGCGCGTTCCGGGAGTTCATGGAGCGGGAGGAGGTGCTCGAGATGACGCCGCCGGTGCTCTCGGGCAACGCCGCCGAAGGCGGCGCCGAGGCGTTCCAGATCGACTACTTCGGCCGCCCCGGCTACCTGGGGCAGACGGCGCAGCTGTACCTCGAGGCGCTCCTCTTCCCCCACGAGCGGGTCTACGCGATCACCTCCTCGTTCCGGGCCGAGAAGTCGCGCACCCCGCGCCACCTGACCGAGTTCCAGCATCTCGAAGTGGAGCTCGCCTGGTGCGACTTCGAAGGACTGCTCGCGTTCGTCGAACGGATGTTCGTCGCGGTCGCGCATGCGGTCGCCGACCGCCGCCCGCGCGAGCTCGCCCAGCTCGGACGCCCGCCCGAGGAGCTGCGTGCGATCTCGGCCCCGTTCCCCCGGATCGAGTACGCCGACGCGATCGAGCGTCTCAAAGCCCAGGGGTTCGCCGTGCAGTGGGGCAGCGATCTCGGCTCGGGGGAGGAACGCGCGCTCTCGCTCGAGTCGAAGCAGCCGGTCTTCCTGACGCACTTCCCGCGCGAGGTGAAGGCGTTCTACATGCTCCGGACGCCGAACGATCCCCGGACGGTCGAGGCGGCGGACCTGCTGGGCCCGGAGGGCTACGGGGAGCTCATCGGGGCGTCGTGCCGCGAGACGGACCTCGAGAAGCTCACCGGCCGCCTCCGGGAGATGGGCGTCGACCCGGCCGGGTACGAGTGGTACTTCGACCTGCGCCGGCACGGGAACGTCCCGCACGCCGGCTTCGGGATCGGGATCGAGCGGTTCCTCCGCTGGATGCTCCGGCGCGAGCACATCCGCGAGACGACGCCGTTCCCGCGCACGCCGTCGCGGCACACCCCGTGAGCGCGGGCGTCCGACGGTAAGGCTCAATAGCTGGGCGGTCTCTCGCCGCCTCGCTCCCTCGCCGGTGCGCCGCGCGCGGGACGGCGGCACGGGATTCGACCGTGGGGGCGGAACGTACGAGCGAGGGCGCCGCACGCCCGGCTCCGGCCGCAGCGACCCCGATCTCGGTCGAGCGGATCACGCACCTCGACGTGCCGGCGATCTGCGCGCTCTACAAGCGGGTCTGGGACGCCGACAAGAGCGGCCTCCCCGCCGAGCTCGTGAAGTCCTGGCAGCCCACGCCGCTCGAGTTCACGAGCTGGATGGAGGGCGTCAACTACTTCGCGGCCCGCCGGAACGGCCGCCTGGTCGGCGTCATCGGCCTCCAGATTTCGCAAGGCAGCGGTCGGATCGTTCACCTCGCGGTCGACCCGGACGCGCGCCGTCAAGGAGTCGCGACCGCTCTCATCAAGGCCGCGGTCGATTGGGCCCGCCGCGGCAACTGCCCCTCGGTGTGGGCCGACTCGCTCTCTCGCTTCACCGCCGCCGCCGAGCTGCTGAAGCACCTCGGCTTCCACGATGCCGGCATGCTCCGTCGCCATCAGTGGAACGAGGACGTTCGCTTCTTCGAGCAGTTGCTATAGCCCGGGCGCGAGTCGGGAGCGCACGCGGGCCGTCCCGGAGTTGGGTGGAAGGGTCACGTTGAGGGTTCGGGCCTCGGTCTGTTCCGCTCACCCGGTCTGAGTCATTCCAGTCGGAAATCCCGGAAGATGCAGGGGGTGAGATTTGAACTCACGAACTCCTACGAGACCAGGACCTCAACCTGGCGCCTTTGACCAAGCTGGGCCACCCCTG
>JASHYV010000113.1 GCA_030064695.1 Thermoplasmata archaeon | reverse complement strand
GACACCGGAACCGGCTGAGGTTTGTCGGAGCCACCGCCCGCCGCCCCAAAGCACATAATCCGGCCGCCCTGTCGACCCGCCGTGCCCGGTGCATCGGGGGATGCGCCGGACGGGGCGGCCCCCCTGACCCTCTCGGGGCCCGAGCGTTCGGTGCTGGCCGTTCTGCGCGCGCTCGACGAACTTCCGATCGAGGAAGGGGAGCTCGCCCGGCAGATGGGCCTCGGCGAGGATGTCGTCCGGGGCACGTTGCAACGACTCAAGTCGAAGCACCTGGTGGCGCTCGAAGAGGAGCCCGAGGCGATCCGGAGACTGACCCCACGGGGCCAGGCGGCGCTCTCGGACGGGCTTCCGGAGCGTCGGCTCATCGCGGCGCTTGCGCGCCACGACGGCCGTCTCTCCCCGGAGGCGGTCGAGCTCGAGGGGCTCCAGGGTGAAGAGCGGAGCGTGGCGATCGGGATCCTCCGGCGGCGCGGGTACCTCGCGGAGGGACTGCCGTTCCGCTGGCGCGACGGCGCCCCGCCGCCGGACGAGGCGCTCCCCGAGGAGCTGATGCTGAAGCAGATCGCGAACGGGGAGGAGGAGCTCGATCCGCCGATCCTCGAGGCGCTCGAGCGACGCGGCCTCGTCCGCACCGAACGGCGCACGATCAAGCGGTGGGCCCCCTCGGAGGAGGGTCGGCGGCTGCCGATGGGCGAGGAAGGGTCCCCCTCGATCGGGGCGCTCACGACCTCGCTCCTCGCCTCGGGCGCCTGGAGCGCCGGTACGTTCCGCCCCTACGACGTCCGCGCGGAGGTCCCGTACGTCACGGGCGCGCGACCGCATCCCTACGTGGCGTGGATCGAGGAGTTCCAGGAGATCCTCGTCGGCCTGGGCTTCGAGGAGATGGTCGGGCCCTTGCTCGAGACCGAGTTCTGGAACGCCGACGCGCTGTTCATGCCCCAGGACCATCCGGCCCGGTCGATCCACGATGCGCTCTCCGTCGACGATGTGACGGGGCATCCTCCGGCCGCCGATCTGCTCGCGCGGGTGGCGGCCGTGCACGAGGGGCGCCCGCTCCCGGGCGACTCGGTCCCACTGGGCCCCGGCTGGGGCGGCCGTTACGATCCTCAGGTGGCGGCCCGGCCCGTCCTCCGGTCGCAGGGGACCGCCGTGACCGCCCGGATGCTGGCCCGGCGGCCCTCGCCACCGTTCCGGTACTTCGCGCTCGACCGGAACTTCCGCCGCGAGGCCATCGACGCGACGCACAGCATCGAGTTCGACCAGTGCGAGGGGATCCTGGGCGAGGAGGGGATCTCCCTCCGGCACCTCATCGGGACGTTCCGCACGCTGGCCGAAGCGATCGGCGTGAAGGAGCTCAAGATCCGGCCGAGCTACTTCCCGTTCACCGAGCCGTCCATCGAGGGGTACGTGCGCCACCCGAAGCTGGGCTGGATCGAGATCTTCCCGGGGGGCCTCCTTCGTCCCGAGGTGCTGCGGCCGCTCGGCGTCGACGTGCCGGTCGCGGCGTGGGGGATCGGCGTCACCCGGCTCGCGATGGTGGCGCTGGGCTACAACGACATCCGCGACCTCTTCCAGGACGATCTGGCCCGGCTGGCGCAGGGAGGTCCCTAGCGTGCCGCGTTCGGTGCTCGACCGGGGCCGGCTCCAGGCCCTGCTGCCCACTCCGCTCTCCGACGCGCATCTGGACGACCTCCTCTTCCTGACGAAGGCCGATCTCGAGGCGCGCGACGCGACCTCGCTCACCGTCTCCGTGACCCCGGACCGACTCGACCTGCTCTCCGAGGGCGGGCTGGCCCTCGAGCTGCAGGGCGCGCTCGGCGCGGCGGTCGGGATCCCGCACTGGACCGGGACCGCGCGCGACGCGGGCCCGGCGTCGTTCGAGGTCGACCCGTCGGTCGCGCCCCTGCGGCCGTTCATCGGGGGCGTGCGCCTGCACGCGCCGACGGACGCGGGGCTCGACGCCGGGACGCTCGCGGAGGCGATCCGCTTCCAGGAGATCGTGCACGCGACGGTCGGCCGCGACCGACGCGCGGCCAGTCTGGGGATCTACCCGCTCGCGCGTCTCGAGGGCCCGTTCCGCTACGCGCTGGAGCCGCTCTTCGGCGTGCGGTTCGTTCCGTTGGACGGCACCGAGGAGGTCTCGGCCGAGGAGTTCTTCACGTCGCACCCGATGGCCGCCCGGTACGGGAGCTGGGGTCGCACCGGGGACCGGTGCCTCACCCTCCGGGACCGGACCGGGACGATCCTCAGCCTGCCGCCGATCCTGAACAGCCGGACCGGAGGAGAGGCGCGAGTGGGCGATCGGGAGCTCCTCCTCGAATCGACCGGTCAGAACGAGCGGGCGGTCCGCGACGCGATCGGGCTCCTCATCGTGCCGTTCGCGGCCCAGGGCTGGCAGGTCCGCCCGATCGCGGTCACGGGGCCGGGCGGCCCATCGGAGGACGGGCACCGGTTCCTTCGCCCACGCGAGCTGGATCTCCCCTCGGCCCTGTTGCGGGCCATCGTCGGCCTCGAGCTCTCCTCGCGCGAGGTGGAGGAGCGGCTCGCCCGGGGTCGACTGGCGGCGACGGCGCACGCCGGGGGATGGAGGGTCGGGGTCCCTCCGTGGCGCCCGGATCTCCAAGCTCCCGTCGATCTCGCGGAGGAGGTCGTGATCGCCGCGGCCATCCGCCCGGAGGACGGCCTGCCCACCGCCTCCGCGACGCGGGGCCGATTGCGGCCGTCGAGCCGATTCCATCGCGAGGTGGCGACGGCCCTCCTGGGACTCGGTCTCGCGGCGCCCCGCACGTCGGTGCTCGTCGGCGAGAGGACGGTCGGGCGGCTGCCCGGGGTCCGACCGATCCCGCTCGCGAACCCCGTGTCGGAGGAGACCGCGTATCTCCGCGACCGCCTCCTGCTCTCCCATCTGGACGTGCTCGCGCGGAACACGCGCCACCCGTATCCGCAGCGGTTCGGCGAAGTGGGACCGGTGCTCGTGCGTCGGCCCGAGTCCGAGTCCGGGGCCGAGACGCGATACCACGCCAGCCTCGTGCTGGCCTCCGACACGGCCGGGTTCGCGGGAGTGGCGGGCGTGGTGGACTACCTGCTGCGCACCGTCGACGCCCTCGCCGTGCGCGAGCCGGCCGAGCTCCCCGGGCTGATCCCGGGCCGCGGCGCCCGCGCCCGCGTCGCCGGCGAGGTCGTGGCCGAGATGGGGGAGATCCATCCCCGGATCCTGACCGAACTCGGCGTGCCGGTCCCGGTCGCGTGGGCCGAGCTCGACCTCGACATGCTGCGCACCCTCTCCGGCGCCCAGAGCGACCCTTAAATCGGGCCCCGCCGGTCGGAGGCCATGGCCCGGTCCCGGACCTCTCGTCCCTCGAAGCCGGACCCGGAGGCGTGGCGGCACGCCGCCGACGCGGCGATCGGAGCCCAAGCGGAGGAGCGCGGGCTGCCCCTCCTGGTCGGACCCCCCGAGGACCCGGACGCCGCCTTCCTCGACCACGTCGGCTTCCCGGGCGCCGCCCCCTACACGCGAGGCATCCAGCCGACGATGTACCGGGGCCGACTCTGGACGTTCCGACAGTACTCCGGGTTCGGCAGCGCGGCGGCGACGAACCGTCGCTTCCACTTCCTGCTGAAGGGCGGCCAGACCGGTCTCTCGGTGGCGTTCGACCTCCCGACGCAGAACGGCTACGACTCCGATCACCTCCGCGCCCGCGGCGAGGTCGGTCGCGTGGGGGTCCCGATCTCGACGCTCCAGGACATGCGGACGCTGTTCCAAGGGATCCCGCTCGATCGCGCGACGGTCTCGATGACGATCAACGCGACCGCCCCCATCCTCGTCGGGCTGCTCGTCGGCGTGGCCGAGGAAGCCGGCGTGCCCCGCGCCCGCGTGGGCGGGACGGTGCAGAACGACGTCCTGAAGGAGTACGTCGCCCGGGGGACCTACATCTACCCCCCCGAGGCGTCCCTGCGGCTCACCGTCGATCTGATCGAGTTCGCGACGCGCGAGATGCCCCAGTGGAACTACATCTCGGTCTCCGGCTACCACATGCGCGAGGCGGGCGCCACCGCCGTGCAGGAGGTCGCCTTCACGATCGCGAACGCGATCTCCTACGTGCGGGCCGTGAAGGACCGGGGCCTCGATCTCGACGAATTCCTGCCCCGCCTCTCGTTCTTCTTCTCCTCGGACCGGAACTTCCTCGAGGAGATCGCGAAGTTCCGGGCCGCGCGCCGGCTCTGGGGCACGATCGTGCGCGACACCTTCGGCGCCCGCAGCCCGCGCTCGCAGCAGCTCCGCTTCCACACGCAGACCGCGGGCTCGAGCTTGACCGCGCAGCAGCCCGAGCTGAACGTCGTCCGGACGACCCTCGAGGGCCTCGCCGCCGTGCTCGGCGGCACGCAGTCGCTGCACACGAACGCGCTCGACGAGGCGCTGGGCCTTCCGACGGAATCCTCGGCGCGGCTGGCGCTCCGGACCCAGCAGATCCTCGCCGAGGAGTCGGGCGTCCCGAACACCGTCGATCCGCTGGGCGGCGCCTACGAGATCGAGGAGCTCACCGACCGGATCGAGTCCGGGGCCCGCGAGTACCTGCATCGGATCGACGAGATGGGCGGTTCGGTGGCCGCGATCGAGCGCGGGTTCCTCCAGTCCGAGATCGCCCGGGAGGCGTACCGCACCGCGCGGGCCCGAGAGCGGAAGGAGGAGGTCCAGGTCGGGGTCAACGAATTCGAGGAGGGCAACGATCGGTTCTCGCTCTTCCCGACCGCGCGCGGCGGCAAGGTCGCGGGGGAGCGGATCACCCCCGCGCAGGAGCGCCGTCAGATCGCCGGCGTGCGCGCGTGGCGACGGGGCCGCGACGGCGCCGCCGCGCGGGCGGCCCTCGACCGCCTGACCGGCGCGACCCACGAGGGCCGGAACGTCATGCCGGGGGTGCTGGCCGCGATCCAGGCCGGGGCCACCCTCGGCGAGATCGCCGACGTGTGGCGCGCGGAGTTCGGCGAGCAACCCCCGTCGACGAGCTACTGAGGTCGCGAACGTGGAGCTGGATCACGTCGGGATCGCCGTCACCGACCTCACCGGGGCCCTCGCCCGCTGGACGCCGATCGCGGATGCGCCGCCCGGCCCGCCCGAGCTCGTGCCCTCGAATCGCGTCCGTGTCGTGTTCCTCACCGTGGGAGGCTCCCACGTCGAACTGCTCGAGCCGTCGGAGCCGGGGTCGCCCGTCGGAAAGTTCCTCGAGAGCCGCGGCGAGGGCGTGCACCATCTGGCCTTCCAGGTCCCGAGCGTGGACGCGGCCCTAGAGGACGTGGTCGCCCGAGGCGGCCGAGTGGTGGACCGGACCGCACGGCCCGGCGCCCGGGGCCGCCGCGTCGGCTTCGCGCATCCCTCCGCCTTCGGCGGCGTGCTCGTCGAGTTCGTGGAGGGACCGTGAGCCGGATCGCTCGGGTGGAGCTCGCGTCGCTCTACGACAGTCGAGGTCAGCTCACCGTCGAAGCCACGGTCACCCTCGATTCGGGCGAGTGGACCCGGGCGGGCGCCCCGAGCGGAGCCAGCACCGGGGCGCACGAGGTACGGGCGTTCCCCGAGGGCGGAGTGCCCGAAGCGCTGCGGGAGTTCGCCGAGCGGGTGGGCCCGGCCCTGGTGGGCCTCGATCCGACGGACCTCGGTGCCGTCGACGCGACGCTGCACCGGGTCGACGGCACGCCCAACTTCGCACGGATCGGCGGGAACACGGCCACGGCCGTGTCGGTCGCCTCGGCCATGGCGGCCGGCGCCGCGACCCACCGCCCGCTCTGGAAAGTGCTCGCCCGACCCGGCGTCACGGGCGCCGAGTACCCTGCGGTCGTCGGGAACTGCATCAACGGCGGACGGCACGCGATCGGGGGCCCGGACATCCAGGAGTTCATCGCGTTCGCCGAGGAGAAGGATCCGTCGAACTCGGTCCGGGCGGCGGTCCGGGTCCACGGGCTGATCCGGGACGCCCTCGAACGTAAGTTCCCGGGCCGGGCGCTCGGCCGCGGCGACGAGGGAGGATGGGTCGCGGGGGTCAGCAACGTGGAGGCGCTCGAGATCCTCACCGCGGCCTGCGCGCAGGCCCGAGACGAGCTGCACCTCGCGGTGCATCCCGGCATCGACCTGGCCGCCAGCGAATTCTACCGGGACGGCCAGTACCGCTACCAGGACCGCACGCTGGACGAGGCCGGGCAGATCGCGTTCGTGGGGGAGCTCGTCGACCGCTACGGCCTCCGATACCTCGAGGACCCGCTCGATGAGGAGGCCTTCGACGGCTTCGCGGCGGTCACGAAGGCCGTCGGGAGCCGGGCGCAGGTGGTCGGCGACGACATCTTCGTGACGAACGTCGCACGGCTCGAGCGAGGGATCGCCCGCGGCTCCTCCAACTCGGTCCTGATCAAGGTCAACCAGGTCGGGACGCTCACCGACACGCTGGCCACGGTGGACCTCGCCCGACGCAGTGGCCTCACGACCGTCGCCTCGCACCGGTCGGGCGAGGTCCCCGAGGGCTGGCTCGCCCACGTCGCGCTCGGCATCGGCGCGCGGGGGATCAAATGCGGCGTCCTCGGCGGAGAGCGGGTGGCAAAGCTAAATGAACTCCTGCGGCTCGCCCGCGCCACCCCCACCTGAACCGATGCCCGACGATGAGACCCTGGTCGAGGAACGCGACGCGGCCGGCGACGCCCAGGACATCCGGCCCGGCGAGCTCCTGGTCCCCGAGGACACCTACCTCACGTCGGGGGTCCACATCGGCACCCAGCAGAAGTCGGCGTCGATGCGCCGGTTCGTCTACAAGGTCCGGTTCGACGGGCTCCACGTCCTCGACGTCCGGGAGACGGACCGTCGGATCCGGCTCTCCGCCGCCTTCCTGGCCCGGTTCCCGGCCGACAAGATCCTCGTCGTCTCGCAGCGCCAGTACGGCCAGAAGCCGGTCCGCGTCTTCGCCAAGACGGTGGGCGCGGTCTCCTTCGCCGAGCGGTTCGTGCCCGGCTGCCTCACCAACCCGAACCTCGCGGAGTACTTCGAGCCGAAGGTCCTGCTCGTCACCGACCCGGCCACCGACCAGCAGGCGCTCAGCGAAGCGGTTTCGATCGGGATCCCGGTGGTCGGGCTCTGCGACGTCAACAACGAGACTCGGAACGTCGACCTGGTGATCCCCGCCAACAACAAGGGACGCGTCGCGCTCGCGACCGTCTACTGGCTGCTCGCCCGCGAGCTGCTCAAGACCCGGGCGGGCGGCGCGGAGATCGAGTACCCGCTGACCGTCGAAGACTTCCAGGCCGCGCTTTAACGTCCTCGGCCGGGGCCGTCTCCCGGACGGCTTTTATCGCCTCGGGCCCTCGTTGCTCCGTGGGACGCCCCGGGTCGGGCCTTCTCGAGCTCCTGATCGAGCACGGCGTGCCGGAGAAGGCGGCCCGGCTCTACCTGACCGCCTGCCGGGCCGGCCCCCAGACCGCGAGCGAGCTCGCCCGCCTCTCCGCGGTGAGCCGGGTGGAGGCCTACCGGATCATCAAGCAGCTCACGGACGAGGGCCTGCTCACGGCGACTCCCGGCCGGCCCCAGCGGTTCGCCCCGATCCCGCCGGCGGAGCTGGTCGACCGCTGGATCCATCGCGCCTCCGACCGGCTGCGGAGCCTCGAGGCGGACCGGGAGAAGGTCCTCGCCGACTGGGAGGAGAGCCGGATCGACCTCGACGACGGCGACCCGCGCAAGTTCGCCGTGCTCGAGGGCCGGGAGACGATCCACCGCTTCCTGCTGAAGCGGATCGGGACTGCCCGCCACCGGATCCTCGTCAGCGCCGGCGGGACCTCGCTGGCCGGCTTCATCGACGGCGGCCTCGACCGGGCGCTCCGCGAAGCGCACCGTCGCGGCGTCAAGGTCCGGATCGTGACCGAGGTGCACCGGCCGCATCTCTCCGACGCGAAGCACTTCACCGGGTTCGCCGAGCTCCGGCACGCCGCTGGACCGGTCTCCAACCGGGCGCTGGTCATCGATCGCGCCGGCGCGCTCGTCTACGTCTCGGGCGACGAGGGACTGGGCCGGACGGGCGACGAGCAGGTGGCCCTCTGGTCGTCCGCGCCGATGTTCGTCCAGCTCGCGCGGGACTACCACCGTCGGCTCTGGTCGCCGGCGGGGCGATCGGAGGACCGGTTCGTCGAGCTCGAGAGCCCTCCGGCCCCGACGCTGGCCGTGGTCGCGGGCCGGGAGTCCGTGCCGTTCCAGCGCCTGAAGGACGTCGCCAAGCTCGGGATGCGTGCGTCGGGCGTCAAGGAGTTCCAGCTCCACCTCCCGGAGCTGATCGAGACGATCGCGCGTCAGCTGGGTCGCCAGATCGCCGGACAGGTCGACGGCCGGACCCCGCTCGAGGTGGCGAAGTCGCTGCAGAGCTACTACGACGCCAACACGATGGGCCACCTCGCGATCGTGCGCGAGAAGCCGCTCACCCTCCAGGTCACCGCCTGCTTCGCCTGCACCAGCGACTCCCCGGAGATCGGGCGCGTGATGTGCCCCCAGATGCTGCGGACGATCCTCGAGACCCGCTTGGGCCAGCACTGGGACGTCTCCAAGCCCGACCCTACCAAGCACGCGACCCGGGGCTGCGTCTTCACCGCCACCGCGGCGTGAGCGGTCGGCCCCCCGCCGCCCCCGACCTGCCCCCGGGCCATGGAACGGTCCCCGGCGGCCGTCCCACGGCGTAACTCATCTAGCTACGGTGTAACTCATGTCTGTAACAAGCGAGACAAGCTTGGGAAGAAGCTATAAATACGAGCCTACGCTTCCCCCGTCCGTAACCATGAAAGCGTCTTCCCCTCCCTCCGCGAGCCATCGCCCTCGACCGGCCTCGGCCAAGCCCTCGGTGTCCGCACCGAGCCGCCCCTCCCCGTCCTCCTCGGCGGCCACCGCCCCGGCTCCTCCGGCCGCCGATGCCTGTCCGAACTGCGGCTCCTCCCACCTCATCCGCGACGAGATCCGAGGCGAGATCGTCTGCGCCGACTGTGGCCTCGTGGTCGACCAGAGCGCCCTCGTGAGCGACCGCGGGCAGCGCGGGTCCAAGGAGGACACGGGACGCGAAGCCCGTGGCTGGGGCCCGGTGATCTCGCCGCTGATGCCGGACAAGGGCCTCTTCAGCGAGATCGGGGTCCCCACTCGCGACTTCCAGGGCAATTCGCTCTCGCGCAACACCTCGCTCAAGTTCTACCATCTCCGCAAGTTGAACCACCGCCTCCGGGCGGCCCGGACGCACCAGCGCAACCTCGTGGTGGCGTTGGGCGAGTTGAATCGGCTCGCCGGAGTCCTCGGGCTCTCGCGGGAGGTCAAGGAATCTGCGACCTACATCTATCGGCGGGCGCTCGAGCACAAGGCGACCCGCGGCAAGAAGATCGTCGCCCTCGTCGCGGCGAGCGTCTACGCGGCGTGCCGGCAGTGCCACGTGCCGCGGACGATGAAGGAGATCATCGCCCACTCGAAGGCGACGAAGATCGAGGTCGGCCGCGCGTATACCCTGCTCGCGCGCGAGCTCAAGCTCGGGCTGAAGCCGGTCGAGCCGCGGGATTACCTCGTGCGGTTCACGCAGGACCTGAACCTCTCGAAGGAGGTCCGCCAGAAGGTGCTCTCGCTGCTCGAGCAGGTCGAACAGGTCTACTCGACCAGCGGCGTGCTGCCGAACGGGATCCTCGCGACGATCATCTACATCGCGTCGAACCTGATGGGCGAGCCGCGCAGCCAGGACCGCATCGCGGCGGTCGCGAACGTGACGCCGGTCACGATCCGCAACCACTACAAGGAGCTCCTCGACCTCCTGGGCCTCCCGAAGAACCTGACGAACCCGCAGGCCCGGGGCTCGCTGCCGGCGCCGACCGAGACGGCCGACAAGGTCGAGGCGGGCACCGCGGCGGCCGGCCACTAGGCCGCGTCCGGCGCGGGGGACCGACCGGTCCCCCGGAAAGGAGAAGAACTCCGGGGCGGGTCCGAGCCCGTGACCTCGCTTCCGGCGCTCAGCTACTCGTCGTACCACACGTACCTCGAGTGCCCGCAACGCTGGAAGTACCTCTACCTGGACCGTCTTCCGGAGGCCCCCCGGGGGTACTTCACCTTCGGGCGGGTGATCCACTCGGCGCTGGAGGAGCTGGTCCGGCCCCTGGTCGTGCCGAGCGCCCGCCGCATCGGCGAGGGCGAGTCGCAGCGCACCCTCGACGAGTGGGGCGCGCCCCGGAAAGGGGCGGAGGAGCGACGGTGGCTCAGCCTCGAGGAGCTCGAGGCCGCCTACGATCGCCTCTGGCAGTCTGACGGGTACGTCTCCCCGGAGGAGGAGGCGCGGTACCGATCGCTGGGACGGGACCTCCTGCGCAGGTTCTACGACCAGCTGGTCCGGGAGCGGCCGTCGCCGATCTCGGTCGAGGAGCATCTCGAAACCCGATGGGACGGGATCCCGGTGCACGGGTACATCGACCGGATCGATCGGACGCCGAAGGGCGGGCTCGAGATCGTGGACTACAAGACGTCGCGCGACCTCTCCGGCGAGGACGCGCGCGAGTCCGACCAGCTGAGCCTCTACCAGGTGCTCGTCGAACGCAACTACGCCGAGCCGGTCGAGGGGCTCACCCTGTACCACCTGCGCTCGCAGACCCCGATCCGGGTCGCGCCGCGGGCGGCCCCGGCGCTCCAGCTGCTCCACGAACGGATGGGCGAGGTCGTCGACGGCATCCGGGCCGACGTCTTCGACCCGACGCCCGGACGGCAGTGCGCTCGGTGCGACTTCCGTTCGATCTGTCCCGAGTTCAAGCCCATCCCGATCGCCGACGAGGCCCGGATGCGGGCGCTCGTCGATCGGTTCGAGACGCTGCGGGGCGAGGAGCATCGCCTCGAGCAGGAGCTCCGGCAGACCGCCGAGGAGCTCCACCGGGCGGCCGAGGAGCTGGGCGTCCACCGGATCCCCGGCTCGAGCGCGACGTTGATCCGGAAGCGGCAGGAGTCCTGGCAATACACCCTGGACCCGGTCCGGCCCTTGCTCGAGCAGTCGGGCCTCATGGCGCGGGTCGCCTCGGGGAGGCCCGAGGACGTGCGGAAGGTCGTCCGGGACCCGTCGGTCCCGCCGGAGCTGCGGCGGAAGATCTCCGAGACCGGGGCTCGGAAGGTCAAGTGGTTCTGGGAGCTCGAGGGCCCGGACGGCGCGGGCTGAGCGGCGCCCGGACTCCGCCCCGCGAAGAGGCTATATCGCGTCCTTGCTCCTCCGCCGTATGGGGCAACCTCTCGCCTCGCCCGAGCGCCTCGCCTCGCTGACCGGTCGCACGCCCACGGTCGCGACGCTCTGTTCCCACTCCTCGCTCCAGATCTTCCACGGCGCGCGTTCGCTCGGCCTCCCGACGCTGGGGATCTGTGTCGGGCCCCCGCCGCGGTTCTACGACGCGTTCCCGCTGGCGAAGCCGGACCGGTTCCTCTCGGTGCCCAGCGTGAAGGAGCTCTCCTCGGCGACCGACCGGCTGCGCGACGACGGGGTCGTGATCGTGCCGCACGGGTCGTTCGTGGAGTACCTCGGCCCCGAGCGGTTCGTGGAGCTCAACGTCCCGGTCTTCGGGAACCGGGCGGTGCTCGGCTGGGAGTCGGACCGTCGCAAGGAGCGGGACTGGCTCGAGTCGGCGGGCGCGACGATGCCGAAGATCATCGAGGACCCGAACGACGTGAAGGGCCCGGTGATCGTGAAGTACTACGGCGCGAAGGGCGGGAAGGGCTTCTACCTCGCGAAGAACCGCGAGGCGCTCGCGGACTTCCACCCGTCCGGGCCGCACGTGATCCAGGAGTACGTGCTCGGCACTCGCTACTACATGCACTTTTTCTACTCGCCGCTGGTCGAACGCGGCTACCGCTGCGGCACCGGTTCGCTCGAGCTCCTCGGCATGGACCGGAGGGACGAGGCGAACATCGACGAGCTGTACAAGCTCGGAGCCCAGGAGGAGCTCATGAAGGCCGGGATCCGGCCCACGTTCGTCGTCACCGGCAACGTACCCGTCATCCTGCGCGAGTCGCTCCTCCCGAAGGCGTTCGACGTCGCCGCCAAGATCGTCGAGCGGTCGATCGAGCTGTTCGGCGGCATGGTGGGCCCGTTCTGCCTCGAGGGGATCATGACCGAGGACCTGGAGTTCAAGATCTTCGAGATCTCGACGCGCATCGTCGCCGGCACGAACCTGTTCATCTCGGGCAGCCCGTACTCCGACCTCATCGAGCCGCAGCTCTCCACCGGTCGGCGGATCGCGCAGGAGATCCACCGGGGCGTCGCCGAGGGCCGGCTCGCAGAGATCCTGAGCTAGCGGGGCCGGAAAGGCCGGCGCGACGCCGGTCCCGCGACCGTACCGGGGTCGGTTAAGAGCGGCAGGGATGTGCCGAACCCTCCATGTCCTCGGCGATTCGCACGACGCACCTCCGCAAGGTGTACCCTCACGCCCCGCCGGGGGTGGCCGCGCTCGAGGACCTCTCGCTGGACATCCCCTCCGGGCGCGTCTACGGCGTGATCGGACGGAACGGCGCCGGGAAGACCACCTTCGTGCGGATCGCCTCGACGCAGCTCGCGCCGACGGCCGGCACGATCGAGGTGCTCGGGATCGACGCCGTCGCGAGACCGAGGGACGTCCGGCTCAACATCGCGTGCGTGCCGCAGGAGTCCCGCCCGCTCTACTTCCTTCGGGCCGGCGAGGTGGTCCAGACCTACCTCACGATGCGGGGCATGGAGCCCCGGGAGGCCCGGCGGCGCACGAAGGACGTCCTCGCGGAGCTCTCGCTCACGGAATACGAGAAACGCTCGGTGCAGCGGCTCTCGGGGGGCCTGCGGCGCCGGGTGCTCTGCGCCATGGTGCTCGCCTCGGACGCCGACCTCCTGTTCCTGGATGAGCCGACGACGGGGCTCGACCCGATCGCGCGACGCGAGGTCTGGGAGGCGATCCGCCGGACCAGCCGGGAGAAGCGCACGCTGCTCCTCACCACCCACTACCTCGACGAGGCCGAGGCCCTGTCGACGCGGCTCGCGCTCTTCGAGAAGGGCCGGCTCATGCTCGAGGGTTCGCCCGCCGACCTTCGGGGCCGCGTCCGCTATCCCTACCGCGTGACGATCCAGGGGTCGATCCCGGCCGCCGAGCTGGAGGGGTACGGCCGCGTCGCCGAGATCGAGGGCGGGTACCTCGTCTTCGCGACCGAGGCGCACGCGCGCGAGGTCGCGCGGCTCGCGCTCGAGCGCGGCGCCCGGCTCTCGATGGGCCCGGTGAGCCTCGAGGACATCTTCCTCGAGGTCGTCGGCTCCTCGATCGAGAGCGACTCGTCGGCGAAGAACGGCGAGGAGGCGGCCGATGAGTACGCGTAACCGCCTGCGCTCGCTCTGGACGCTGATCGTCA
>JASHYV010000112.1 GCA_030064695.1 Thermoplasmata archaeon | reverse complement strand
ACCGGCGCCGGCAGCGGCGCCGACCTCGTCCATGTCCACCGGAGCCCTGATCCTCAGCGCCGGGGCCTCGTCCCGCTTCGGCGGCTACCCCAAGGCGCTGCTGGCGGCGGGCGAGGACTCGGGGATCCGGAGGATCGTCCGCATCGTCGACGAGCAGGGTCTCGATCCGATCGTGGTCGTCGTCGGAGCGCACAAGGGCCCGATCGCGCACGCGCTGCGCGACCTCCCGGTCCAGCTCGTGGAGGCGGAGGACTGGTGGGAGGGACGGACCGCGTCGGTCCAGGCGGGCCTTCGCGCGATCCCCGACGACCGGGACATCCTCTTCTGGCCGGTGGACCACCCGTTCGTCGACCCCCGGACCGTCGAACTCGTGCGACGCGCCTCGGAGACCGATCTCCTGGCCGTGTGGTTCATCCCCACGCATCACGGGCAGGGCGGACACCCGGTGCTCTGGCGGCCCAACGTGCGGCCGGATCTGCTCGAACTCCGCCCCGATGCGCCGATCCGTTCCTTGATGCCCGAGTTCGGGCCGCAGGTCCGGCGCATCGAGGTGGACGATCCCGGCGTCGTGGCGAACATCGATACGCCCGAGGCGTATCGGGCGGCGCTCGACGACTGGCGCGAGCGGGAGGGACGCTGATGGACCGGAAGATGACGCGGGAGGCGCTGCGCCTCCTGGAGTCGCACCAGCCCTTCGTCCGTGCGACCGTGGTTCGGACCACGGGCTCGGTGCCCGGCAAGCTCGGCGCGTCGATGATCGTTCGCGAGGACGGATCGTGTGTCGGCACGGTCGGCGGCGCCGCGCTCGAGGAGCGGGTCAAGCAGCTCGCGCACGCGACCTTCGTCTCCCGGACGGGGGACCTCCACCACTTCGACCTCCAGGTCTGGAAGGAGGGCGGGCTGCCGAGCCTCTGTGGGGGGTCGGTCGACATCGCGCTCGAGTACGTGGCGGCCCGGCCGAACCTGCTCCTGTGGGGCGGCGGTCACGTCTCCTTCGCCCTCGCCCGGCTGCTGCCAACGCTGGAGTTCGACTACAGCGTGGCCGACGACCGGCCGGACTGGGTCGGCGTCGACCGGTTCCCGGACGCCGAGCGCCGGGAGGTGGTCGCCCCCGAGCGGCTGTGGGACGTCTTCGACCCGACGGCGTTCACGCACGTCTACCTGCTCGGCTACGACGCGATGAAGGACCTCACGGTGCTGGCGGACTCCATCCGCCGGTTCCCCAACACCATCGGACTGATCGCAAGCGCCTCGAAGCGCGAGCACATGTACGCGACGCTGCGCGAGCGCGGGGTCGCGCGCGAAGCGATCGCCCGCGTGCGGTCGCCGGTCGGCCTTCCGATCGGCGCGGAGAGCCCCGCGGAGATCGCGGTCAGCATCGTGGCCGAGATCGTGACCGAGATGCACCCCGGCGCCGCGCGGGTCCCGCACCGCGCCCCGCGGCCGGCGGCGGAGGGTCCGGATGCCGAGCCGCGAGCTCCTTAGCTTCCGGCTGAACGGGCAGCCGGTCTCGACGCCCTGCGAGGCGTCGCGGATCCTGCTCGACCTCCTCCGGGAGGACCTGGGGCTCACCGGCACGAAGCGCGGCTGCGACCTCGGCACCTGCGGCTGCTGCGCCGTCCTCGTCGACGGACGGCCCACGCTGAGCTGTCTCTCCCTCGGCCGCCTCATGGAGGGGCGCGAGGTCACGACGATCGAGGGCATCTCGCCGCCGCAGGGTCTCACCCCGGTGCAGCGCGCGTTCGTCGAGCTCGGCGCGACCCAGTGCGGCTTCTGCACCCCCGGCTTCATCGTCACCGCGACGGCGCTGCTGCGGGACCATCCGCACCCTTCGCACGACGAGATCGTCGAGGCGATCGCCGGCAACCTCTGCCGGTGCACGGGGTACATCCGCATCGTGGCCGCAATCGAGAAGGCGGCGCAGGAGTCGGCCTGATGGCTACGGGAGGCCCGTACCGCCTCCTGGGCGGGTCGATCCCCTACGTCGAGGGGCCGCTCAAGGTCACGGGCCGGGCCGAGTACACGGACGACATCAAGCGGCCCGGCCAGCTCGTCGGCCGGTTGCTGAGGAGCCCCTGGCCCCACGCCCGGTTGGTCTCGATCGACGTCCGCGAGGCCCGGGCAACGCCGGGGGTCTTCGCCGTGCTGACCGGTGACAAGTATCCGACGCCGTTCGGCGTGCTGCCGATCACCCACGACGAGACGGCGATCGCGGTCGGGAAGGCCCGGTACATCGGCGACATCGTGGCCGCGGTCGCCGCGGCCGACGAGCGCACCGCCGAGGAAGCGCTCGCGAAGATCCGGTTCGAGGTAGAGCCCCTCCCCGAGTACTCGGATCCCCGCGGCGGCGTCGAGAAGGTCGCCGAGCCGATCCACCAGCGCGGTTTGAACGGGACGAACATCCAGAAGGAAGTGGTCCAGCACTTCGGCGACGTCGACGCCGCGTTCGCGCACGCTGCGCACACGGTCCGGGTGCGGGGGACGTTCGCCGGGGTCACCCACGGCTTCACGGAACCGATGGCGACGATCGCCGAGGCGACCCCCGACGGTCGGCTCACGGTCTGGAGCGCGACGCAGGTGCCGCACTACCTCCACCGCTCTCTTTCCGAGGTGCTGGGTATCCCGATGCATCGGATCCGGGTGATCAAGCCCGAGGTCGGCGGGGGATTCGGTGGGAAGTCGGACCCGCTCCCGCACGAGATCGTGTGCGCGGCGCTCGCGCTCGAGACCGGCCGCCCGGTCAAGATCCTTTTCGATCGGGAGGACGTGTTCTACACGAACCACGGCCGGCATCCGACCCAGAACGACGTTCGCATCGCGCTCGACCGGGACGGCCGGATCCTCGCCTACGACATCGAGGCGCTGATCGACGGTGGCGCCTGGAGCTCGTTCGGCACCGTGACGACGTACTACAACGGCGTGCTCGCGATGGGGCCGTACAAGGTCCCGAACTTCCGCTACAAGGGCCGCCGCGTCTACACGACGAAACCCCCGTCCGGTGCGATGCGCGCGCACGGCGGGACGAACATCCGCTACTCGATCGAGGTCGCGCTCGACGAACTCGCCGAGCGGACCGGCCGGGACCCGTTCGACCTCCGACGCGAGAACGCGCTGCCCCCCAACTCGACCACGGTGAACGAGTTCCGGATCACGTCCACCTCGTTCCTCGCCTGCCTCGAGGCGGCGCGACGGGCGAG
>JASHYV010000111.1 GCA_030064695.1 Thermoplasmata archaeon | reverse complement strand
CGACCCGTTGCGCGGCCCGGCGAGCCACCGCGACCGCCACGAGGACCAACAGGACCTCGAGCCCCGCCGCCGCCAGGAACTGGTAGGCCCCGAATCGAGCCAGCGTCCATCCGACCGCGATCAGCAGGCCGATACCCAGGAGGTTGGCATAGACGACGGTCTCGATCGGTCCGGGGATCGTGGGCCGAAACCGCGCGGCCAGGAGCGCGAGAACGATCAGCCCGGGAACGAGGATGAGACCGAGATACATCCCGATCCCCGCGGCCCCCGCCGGCCCCCCGAGGCCCCAGCCCACGGCGAGGGCCGCGAGCACTCCGATCAGGGCGAGGACGAGCCATCGCGGCCAGCGGGCCCCGGGGGTCATTCCACCACCGGGCCGAAGGCCAGCGATGCGGTGCTGCCGGCACTCACACTAACGGGTTGCGCACCGGAGATCGACACGTCCACGGAGCTCTGGCTCGGGCTGATGAACTGGTCCAGCACGAACCAGCGCGTCGCGCCGTCGGTCGGGGACGGCAGGGGGCCAACGAGGTAGGCACCCGAGGCCGGAGCGATCAAGGTGGGCGGGGTCCCGGACGCCATCGGAAATGCCAAGAGGCTCCCGCAGACCGCGCCGGGGGCGATGTAGCCCGTTTCCCCGTTCGCCAGCAGATACACGCCCAGCACGTTCGATCGGAGATCCGTCCAGACCCCCACCTGCTGGCGACTCGGATCGAAGTCCGGGATGGCCCCACGGAGCACGACCAACCCGTTCACCTGGGCGACGAAATTCCCGAGGCCGTTGAACCCTACAGTGAGCACCGAGGGGTCGCCCGGATCGAAGGGGAAGGGGGCCGACTCTCCCTCCAGCGTCTCGGACGTGGAGTTCGTCCACTGGAGGAACTCGAGCTGCGCCTCCCCGGTGTGCGCCCCGGTCGGCACGATCGTCAGCACGGTGGACGTGTTCGCCATCTGGAGGCCCCACGGGCGAGGGAGGATCAGCCCCTGCCCCTCGGAGGGCCAGTCACTCGAGCCGTTGAGGTAGATGGCGACGGTCGAGGGACCGAACGTGTAGGCGCTGCCGACGATGACGAACGGCGCGTAGCTCACGTTCTCGAAGCTGAGGTTCGGCGTGCATACTTCGGCGGTCGAATAGGAGGGACCCGACAGGTGCAGGTCGCCCCCGGCCGTGGACAGCTGGGCGGCGCGAACGTATCCGCCGAGGAAGAACAGTTCACCGCTGAAATTGAGCACTCCGGCGGCCACCACCGGAGCGGCGACCGTTCCCTGATTGCCGAGGTTGGAGTAGCTCAGCGACAGATTGGACCCGGAGAGATTGCTTTCGGGAGCCACCGCGAAAGTGAGGTTCGGAGTCCGAAGCCCCTGGAGGGACGCGTTGGCGGTCTCCGCCGCCCAGCCGGCCATGACCACCACCGCGACCAGGACCAGGATCGCCAGAACCCGGGTAGGCCGCATCTTGGATTCCGAGCCGGGGTCCTCCGCCATGGATCTCCCCCACCCCCTACGCGAGCCGCCCTACGATGGCGGTCCGAAGCGAACGCCAGGCCCCGGGGTCACGTCCGAGCACTGGGTCTAGACGCACCCGAGTCACGATGTCCAAGTCCCGCGGAGAAAGGTACGGGTGCTCCTTTTGAGATGAGCGGTCCACGTGGGCCGGTCGAAGGGAGCTCGCTCCCGCCTCGTTTTCCAACGTATCCCCCAAGGCGGTGCAGGAAACTGATTATACGGGCGACCCGCTAGCCGTACCACGCCCACGGTCGGTGGGGCGGGCGGTACCGGGTGCCGGGGGTCTCGAGCCGAGGAGAAGCCGGCTCCGGACCGAGACGTTCCCACCAGAGACTTCTTGTGCCGGCCGCATCGTGTTGGACAGAACGGGGATGAAGGCGTCGTCCGCCATCGGCACCGTCCCCGTCGCGATCGGTCGCGACCTCGATCCCGAACCGGTCCCCGGTCCCGAGCCGGCCGAACTCGCCAGCCCGGGCGTCGCGGGCGATGCCCCCGGGATTCTCGCTCCGAACGGACGGCTCGACGTCCCCTCCGGTGCCCCTACCCTTGCCCTGACCGTGCTGATCACGGCCTACGACCGACCCGAGTTCCTGCCCCGAGCCATCGAGTCGGCGTGCCGTCAGACCGCCGATCCCAGCGAATACGAGGTTCTCGTGGTGTCGAACCTCGGGTCCCACGCCGACGCCGTGGAGCGGGCCCACGCCCTTCGACCGGGACTGAACCTTCGTTTCCTCCAGGTGGGGAACGTCTCGGTGGGGGAGATGTTCGCGCTCGGGATCGAAGCCAGCCGCGGGTCCGTGATCGGTCTGCTCAACGACGACGACGAGTGGTCGTCCGAGAAGGTCGCGGAGACCGTTCACCGCTTCGACGCCAACCCCCGCCTGGGCTTCCTGAAGAACGGGGTGGTCTTCGTCGACCGGGCCGGACGGAGGACGGAGGACTCAAGGCACCTCCTGTCGTGGCTCGGGACCCCCCCGCCCGAGGGGCTCACCCTCCACTCGGAACGCTCGTTGGGGCTGACCCGCGCCGTGCGCTGGTTGTCGATCGATTTCAACGACAGCTCCATCTCGGTCCGAAAGTCGCAGATCCTTCCGAGCCTCTCGTACCTGCGCCGCTTGAAGACCCACGAGGACACCTTCCTGTTCTTCGCGGCGGCGATCTCGGGCGGGGACCTCATGCTCATCCCCGACCCGCTGACCCGGTATCGGGTCCATGACAACGCCCTCACCCAGGCGGACCGGAACGGCGGCAGCGCCTCGTTGCAGCGGTTGAAGAAGAACGATCAGAGCGTCGTCCTCGCCCTCGACACCATCCGCGAGCTCGCGATGGCCGCGGGACGGGAGGACCTGACCGTGCTCATCGCCCACGATCGCGAGTACTGGCAGCTGGTCGCGCTCGCCCGGGGTTCCCGTACGCCCCGGGCCGGGGTCGCACGCCAACTGCTGCGATTCCTACCGGTGTGGTCGGCGGCTCGGGTTCCTTCGTCGGCCATGGCCGTCTGTTGGTCGTTCGTCCGGATTGCGAGCCCTTCGCTCGCGGCCTCCGTGTACCTACAGGCCCGAGCCGGTCGGACCGAAGGCCGCCCTCGAGACGAGGCGGCGTCGGCCGCGCCTCACTCCGCTTGAGACGACTTCGGCTCCGACGAACGGGCGAC
>JASHYV010000110.1 GCA_030064695.1 Thermoplasmata archaeon | reverse complement strand
GTCCGCTCCCGCTGCTCCGGCCGCGCCCGCCGAGCCGGCTACCCCCGCCGCGGCCGCGCCGGCCCCCGCCGCCGCGACGCCCGCGACGGTCTCGACCGACGCCCCCGCCCCGGCGAAGAAACCGAGGACCAAGAAGAAGCCCGCCGCGCCGAAGTCCGACGCCTAGTCGAGCGGCCCCTCCCGATCCGCCGCAGATTCTCTTCCACCGGCGCGGAGCCCGAGAGTCGAAGCACGGGCTCGTTCCAGGCATCGTATCGCCGCCGCACCACCTCGGCCCATCGAACACTCGGGAGCGGCGGAGTCGCCGTCCCGCGCCGTTCTACGCGAGCGCGGTGCTCCACCGGGTCGGTGAGGGCGAGTTCGATCACGACCCGCCGGGCCCGCGTCGCGGCCGCGAGGTCGCGCCACATCCGCCTCGCCTCCGGGACCCCGTTCACCGCGTCGATCACTACCGACCGGCCGAGCCGGAGGTGCTCTGCGGCCACCTCGGCGGCGACCTGGTAGCCGGCGAAACCGGTCGCGAACGACCGGCGGATCCCCGAGGTGAGGAGCGCCGCTTCGATCGTGTCGACCCGCAGCCATACCGCGTCCCGCTCGCGGGCGAGCGCCCGGGCGAGCGTGGACTTTCCGACGCCGGGCAAGCCGGCCAGCACGTAGAGCGTGGGCCTCCGCACCGGCTCCGCATCGGCCCGGGCCGATAAACGCCGCCGTTGGGCGATGGGTGCGCGTGGAGGCGAGACCGTAAGCGTCTCGGCGGCGCGCGCTGCGGCGATGGGGGACGACCGCTGGGTCTCCGCCACCGAGCTCGCGGACTACGCGTACTGCCCGCGGTCCCACTACTACGCCGAGCATCCGCCCCCCGGTGGTCCGACCGCCGCCGCGCAGCGGTCCGCCCGGGCCGGTGCCCGATATCACGCCCGAGAGCTCGGTCGGGAACGCCGGCGCGCGGAGGGCGGCGCGGGTGCGTGGGCCGCCCTCGCGATCGGGATTCTGCTCGCGTTGGGAGGGGTGGCGTGGCTCTGGTTCCGTTGAGCCCGACCGACCTCGCCGCCCTCGTCGTGCTGATCGGCGCGGCCGCGATCGGGTTCGCCCTCCGCGCGCTGCTCGCCCGCCGTCGCGACCGCGCGCGGGGCGAGCTCGTCGCGATCGACGCCGGTGCTTCCGTCACGTTGCGCTCCGCGCGATACCGGATCTCGGGTCGGCCGGACGCGCTGCGCCGCCGCCCGGACGGTCGCGTCGTGCCGATCGAACGGAAGAGCCGTTCCGCGCCCGCGGGGGGTCCCCCGTTCTCGCACCGGGTCCAGGTCTGGGCGTACTGCCTCCTGGTGGAGGAGACGTACGGTGCGCCACCCCCGTTCGGAGTGCTCCGGTACGGCGACGGGACGGAGTACGAGGTCCGGTGGGAGCCGGCCGCCCGCGCGGAGCTGCTCCGGCTCCGGGAAGAGCTCGATCGGCCGTATGATGGTCGGGCCACCCCGAGCCGCGCGAAGTGCGCCCGATGCCGGTGGGTTGCGGGATGCGACGCACGCGCCTATCGGCGTCGACGGGTCCAGTAGACCTCGGTGACGTACGGGAGCTCGATCCGGGTCCGACCCCGGGTCGTCGGGTCCGAGGCGAGGAGCGCACGGATCTCCGCTGCCACGCGTCCACGCTCCGCCGGTGGGGACGCCGCGACGAAGCTGATCGACAGCGCGCGCTCGACGAAGAGGGCCGGGGTGCCCACCTGAGCGTGCCGGAACGTCGCGCGCCGGATCGGCACCCAGGGGCTGCCGGGGACCGAGAACGCCATCCTCCAGCCTTCGTCCCGCGTCCGAGGCGTCCCGTGCCGCCCACGGTCGGTGATGCGGGAGAACTCCCGGACCCACGGCACGGACTCGTCCCGCCGGTTCCAGACGTGCGCGAGCCCCCCGCGCGGCCGGACCACGCGCGCGATCTCCCGGATCGCCGGGCCGGCGCGGAACCAGTGGAACGCCTGCGCGCAGACGACCGCGTCCGCGAACCCGTCGGGGAGCGGGATCGCCTCCGCGGTGCCGTCGATCACGGGCACGTCGGGAACGCTTCGGGCGAAGACGCGCCGCATCCCCCGGGTCGGTTCGACCGCCACGACGGCGGCGTGCAGCGGTCGCAGCGCCCGGGTGAACTTGCCGGTCCCGCTCGCGAGGTCGACGACCGTCGTGCCGGTCCCGAGCCTCAGGGTCCGGCCGAGGAAGCGGATCGCCGCGTCGGGGTAACCGGGTCGAGCCCGCTCGTACGTGGCGGCCGCCCGATCGAACCCGGCGACGGAAGGATGCAGGCGGACGGTGCGGTCGCGCATGCGGAACGTGCCCCGGGCCCGGGCGCGCGCGGCTAAACCCTCTCCGCCGGGGTCGTAAACGTTACCCCCCGCGCGCGCTCGGTCGACCGATGCCGGAAGGCAACAACGAGCGCACCCTGGTCGTAGTGAAACCCGACGGGGTCAAGCGGGGGCTGGTCGGGGAGATCGTGGGTCGGCTCGAGCGCAAGGGACTCAAGATCGTCGCCGCGAAGCTCCTTCGGGTCGCGCCCGAACTGGCCCAGCGCCACTACGCGGAGCACCACGGGAAGCCGTTCTACCCGGCGCTCATCCAGCACATCACTTCCGGACCGGTCTTCGCGATGGCCGTCGAGGGCCGCTCGGCGATCGCGGTCGTGCGGCTCCTCACGGGGGCGACCAACCCGCAGACGGCGGCGCCGGGCACCGTGCGCGGCGACCTCGCGCTCGGACTCACCGCGAACCTGATCCACGCCTCCGACTCCGCGGAGTCAGCGGCGCGCGAGCTCCCGCTCTACTTCGCGCCCGAGGAGTTCCTCGCGTACTCGCAGATGGGCGAGGAGTACTTCTAGGACGATGGAGGGGGGCGTCGAGGACGCCGTCCGGGCCCTCCTCTCGGGGCGCCTCGTGGTCTATCCGACCGACACGCTCTACGGCCTCGCGGCGCGGGCCGAGGACGGGCGCGCGGTCGAACGCCTGATCGCGCTCAAGGGCCGGGCGCCGGAGCAGCCGATCTCCGTCGCGGTGAGCTCGACCGAGGAGGCCGAGCCGCTCGCGACGCTCTCGCCGACCGCCCGACGGTTTCTCCGCACCGAACTGCCCGGGCCGTACACGCTGCTCGTCCCGCCCTCGACGGAGGCACGGGGCACCCTCCCGGGTGCCATCGTCGGAGGCCGGTCGATCGGGCTGCGGATCCCGGACCATCCGCTCGCGCGCGAGCTCGCCCGGCGGGTCGGTCCGATCACGGCCACGTCCGCGAACCGTCACGGCGAGCCCCCCGCCCGTTCGCTCGCGGCGGCGCGGCGGGCGCTCGGGGACGGGGTCGCGGTCTACCTGCCGACCCGCGAGACCCCGTCCGGCCGTCCGTCGACGCTCGTCGATCTGACCGGCCCGGCCCCACGGGCCGTCCCGCGGAGGTGAGGGACGTGGCGCGGTACCCCGACGACCTCGAGCGATGGCGGGAGGCGGCGCGGATCGCCGCGGCCGCGCGGGAGCTCGGGCTCACGCTCGCGGTCCCCGGCGCCCGCCGGCGCGATGTCGCCGAGGCGGTCGAGGGGTACGTGCGCGATCACGGCGCGCTGCCCGCGTTCCCCGCCAACCTCTCGCGGAACGCGGAGGCGGCGCACTACAGTCCCGCCCCCGACGACGAGGCGGCGTTCGAGCCGGGCGACCTGGTCAAGGTCGACGTGGGGGCGCAGATCGAGGGCGCGATCGCCGACACCGCCGACACGGTCGAGGTCGGCGGCACCCATCGGCACGAGAACCTGGTCCGCGCGGTCCGCGACGCCGTCCGGGCCGGCATCGGGAAGGTCCGCGCCGACGTCTCCGTCGAGGAGATCGGCACGGCGATCGCCGGCGCGATCCGCGCCCGGGGCGTGAAGCCGATCGTCGATCTCTCCGGCCATTCGATCGAGCGGTACCTCCTGCACGCGGGCAAGTCGATCCCGAACGTGCCGGGCGGCGCGTCGGCCCGGCTCGAGGAGGGGGAGATCATCGCGATCGAGCCGTTCGCGACGAACGGCGTCGGCCACATCGCGAACGGACCGTTCGGGAACATCCAGCGCTTTCGCGCTGACCCCGGCGCGAGCGATCCCGCGTTGCACGCGATGTTCCTCCGCTTCCGTACGCTCCCGTTCTCGCCGCGATGGGCGACCGGCCCCGGCGAGGCCGAGGCGCTGAAGCGGGCCCGGCGCGCGCTCCAGAGCTATCCCGTCTTCCTGGAGGCAGCCGGCGGTCTCGTCGCCCAGGCGGAGCACACCGTGCTCGTGCGCGCCGACCGGGGCGAGGTGCTCACCGAGCGGCCGGGCTAGCGCCGGGGATTCTCGAACTCCGCCCGCGCGAGCCGGGAGCCGGCGACCAGGGCCGCGAGCTTCGCGTGCGCGACCTCGAGCGAGCGGGTGCGGAGGCCGCAGTCCGGGTTGACCCAGATCCGCCGCGGGTCGTCGAGGTACTCGGCCGCGCGCCGGATCCGTCGGGCGACCAGCTCGGGCGGCTCGACCGCGTCCCGGTGGACGTCGACGACGCCGAGCCCGATCTCGCGCGCGTCGCCGTATTCCCGAAGCGCCTTCAGGACCGCGTAGCCGTCGTGCGCGTCGGTGTCCCGGTTCGCGAACTCCCACGCCCACTGGCGGCACCGCTTCGCCTCGAGCAGGGTCGGCAGCAGGGCCCGGTAGTCGGAGTAGCAGATGTGCATCGAGAACTCCGCGTCGAGCCCCTCGGTCGCGGCGTTGAACCCTTCGACCACGAGCTCCGCCTCGTCGGGGCGCGTCCCGGCCGCCGGCTCGTCGATCTGGATCACGCGGCAGCCGCGCTCGATCAGCGCGGAGAGCGTGGGGCGGATCGCGCGCCGGGCGAGATCGACCACGAACTCGCGCTGCGCCGCCCGCCGGGCCGTCCGACCCTTCCAGCCGGGCTGGCGGGCGAGGTAATGCTCGTTGTACGACCAGTCGGCGAGCGTGTAGGGGCCGGTGATCGGCAGCTTCGGCTCGGCCCGGGCGTGGCGCCGGACGAAGTCGAACTCCTCGACGTGGTACGGCCGCTCGAGGCGGACCTCGTCGACGACGGCCGCCTTGAGGTAGTACTTGTTGTCGAAGGAGCGCACGTGCCCCTGGAACCGGAAGCCGTGCATCTGGCGGATCGGGTACTCGTACATCTCGATCCGCCGGGCCTCGCCGTCGTAGACCCGGTCGAGCCCGGCGGCCTCGAAGAGGCGGAGCGCGAAGAGGGCGCCCAGGTCCCGCACCTGGTCCGGCGTCACGTCCCGCACGCGGCCGCCGAGCAGCGCGTCGCGCGCCGCCGCGAACCCGTTCGCGAAGTCGAGCCCCCGGTCCGCGGTCACGAGCTCGGCGCGCGCGCGCTCGTCGAGCGCCTCGCCCCGGATCCCCATCAGCTGCCAGCGCGGCTTCGCGAGGCTGCCGATCTCCTGGGCGGGGAACAGCGGGCGGTCGGTCACGTCCGGTTCCCCTCCGAGAGCGCCTGCCGCGCGGCCGCGAGGACGTGGAGCTTGCGCGTCGCCGGCTCCCAGGGGAGCAGGTCGAGCGGGCCGCCGGGACCCAGCCAGATCGACGGCGGCCGCCGCCGCGCGTAGACGCGACGGACGATCCGGACGACCTCGTCGGCGTCCTCGCCGAGCGTGGTCCGCGGATCGACGACCCCGAGCCCCAGGCCGGTCCCGCCCTTGTGCTCGGGGAGCGACTCGGGGTCCGTCTCGGCGAGGTCGATGCCGAAGGCGGAGACCGGGAGCTTCTCCAGGAGCGCGAGCGCGGGGGCGGCGTCCGCCCCGTACGTCCAGACGAGCGTCGTGCCGTGGTCGGCGCCGGCGGCGATCCCCCGGTACGCCGCGAGGACCGCCTCCGCCTTCGGGCCGGACGGGGGACGGACGACGAGCAGCGGGTCCGTGAACTGGAAGGTCCCGTACCCGAGCCCCCGCAGCTCGGCGATCTCCTCCCCCAGGAGCCGGCCGAGCCGGTGGACGATCGCCTCGTCGGTCTCGCCCGAGCGGTTGTCGGCGAGACCGGCGAGCGTGTACGGCCCGGGCAGGATCACGCGCGCCCGGCCCGGGTCCTCGAGGCAGGCGGGCGGGAGCCGGGCAGCGAGGGCGCGGGGCGTCCGCGCGGGGGGCGCGACCAGGATCGGCTGCCGGTAGAACGTGTTCGTCTCGAACCAGCGCTGGAGCGGGCCGACCGCGAAGCCGTCCCAGCTCTCCGCGATCGGGCGGAACAGGTCCGGCCAGCGCAGGTAGCCGCCGGTCACGTGCGCGAAGCCGAGCCGGGTCTCGAGCTGCGCGACGTCCCGTTCCGCGGAGGCGAACGCCTCCTCGACGGCCTCGGGGGTCGTGCGGCCGCGATCCAGGTCCCGCGTCGCGGTGACGAGCGCTTCGCAGCGCGGGAACGGCCCGGTGAGCCCGGTGCGCACCATCATGTCGGCGCGCGCAGATTTCGGGGCGGCCTTAATCCTGCCTCTGCTCGGACGTCGTGCGAGCGGAGAAACTGCGTTGCACGCGGGACAACGCCGCGCTAGGCCTCGAGGTTGGCGGCGACGATCCGGTCGAAGTCGGCCGGCTTGGGCGGCCAGCCTTCGGTCATGTAGACCCGGAACGCCTCGAGCGATCCCAGGCGGAGCGCCTCGTTCGTGGCCCGCTCGTAGCCGACGGTCGAGACGTAGCGGTCGGGGAGGGCGTGACGGGGACCGAAGTGGGCCGGGTAGACCTCGGTCGCGTCCGG
>JASHYV010000109.1 GCA_030064695.1 Thermoplasmata archaeon | reverse complement strand
TTCCAGCGGGGCGCGTACCGCGACGCGCTGGACGAGAGCATGCGGGCGTTCGAGCTCCTCGGCGCCAGCCGCGACCCGCGGCTCCTGGGCCGGCTCTCGATCGACATCGGGAACTCGTTCGCGCTGCTCGGGCCGGAGGTCCGCACGATCGCGATCGAGTGGTACGAGCGGGCCGTCGATCGCCTGCGGCAGACCGGCGACTGGGTCGAGCTCTCCCGCGCGTACCACAACTTGGGGGTGGCGGTGGGCGAGGTGCGCCCGATGGACGGATTGGAGTACCTGGAGCGGGCGCGGGACGCGGGCGAGCGGGCCCACGACCCCAGGTCGACCGGCCGGGCGCTCCTCTCGGGCGTCGAGATGCGGCTCGCGCTGGGACAGCTCGACGAGGCCCAGCGGGACAACGAGCAGGCGGGCCGGATCCTGGAGCGGCTCCAGGACGAGCTCGGCTTGGAGCAGGTGCAGCTCAACCGGGGCCAGATCCACGAGCGGCGAGGCGAGTGGGAGGATGCCGAACGGGCGTACGAGCGCGCGGCCGACATCTGCCGCCGGTTCCACCTGCCCGCCGACGAGGCGGAGGTCGAGTTCCACCTGGCCCGCCTGCGGTTCAAGACGCGGGATCTCGACGGGGCGCGCCGCGCGCTCCGGCTCGCGGCGACCCTCGGTCTGCCCGAGGTCCGGCCGCAACTGGCGGCGGCCTTCGACGACCTCAAGCGCCAGGTGGAAGGCGCCGCGCCCGGCGCGTCCCCCGGGGCGGCCGACGCCGATCTGACCCCGGGACGAGAGCTATAAGCCGGAGCTCGGCTCCATCCATCGATGGCCGCCGGGTCGGGCTCCGCGCGCGGGGAGCCGACCCCCTCGGTCGGGCGACCGGAGCTGTGGGTCGAGGTCGGCCGGCTCTTCGATCGGAGCGCCGACGGGCACGGGGAGGGCCTCCTGCTCACCGGGCCGGCGGGGATCGGGAAGAGCCAGGTGCTGCGCAGCCTCGTCGATCGGGCCCGGCGCCGGGGCTTCGAGGTGCTCCACGGGCGCGCCCTGCCCCTCGAGCTGCCGCCGCCGTTCACGCTCCTGCGCGAGATGTTCGGGGTCTCGGGGCGGCCGACCGAGCGCCCCCCGGCGTCCGACGGCGAGGGGGACACGCTGCCGCTGTTCCTCGCCCCGTACGGCCCCGTCGCCCGGCCGGAGGACCGGGAGGCGGCCGGGCCGGCCGCGGACGGGAACGGGGCGGAGGAGCTCGAAGGGCTCCTGTCGCCGTTCGCCGGCGAAATGGTCGAGGGGGCGTCCGCGGGCCGGGACGCGCTGCTCGCCCGCATCGGAGAGCACGTGGGCGCGATCGCCCGCACCCGTCCGGTGCTGCTCGCCGTCGACGACCTGCCGTTCGCCGACGACTCCTCGCTCGACTTCTTCCGACGGTTCGTGGGGAGCTGGTCGCACCAGTCCGTCGCGTTCGTGGCCACCGCCTCGACGCCGGTGTCGGAGTGGCCGCACCGGACCCGGGCCGTCCTCGAGGTGATCCAGCAGTCGCCGAGTCTGCGACGGATCGAGCTCCGGCCGATGACCGTGGCGGAGGTCGGCGAGCTCGCTCGGTGGGTGCTGGGAGGCCGGGAGCCCGACCCGGGCGACGTCCTCCGGTGGCACGCTCAGACGGAGGGGAACCCGCTCTTCGTCGAGCAGCTCGTCCGCGCCTCGGCGGGTGGCGGCCCGTCCGTGCGCGCCGGCGGCGACGCCCCGTCCCGGGACGTCACGGAGATCCTGCTCGACCGGGTCGATGCGCTGGACGACGCGTCCCGACGCCTCCTCACCTACGCCGCGATCCTGGGGCGGGAGTTCGCCTTCCCGACCCTCGCCGCCGTCGCCGGGGCGAGCGAGGAGCGGGTCACCGAGAGCCTCGACCGCCTGGTCGGCGAAGGACTGGTCCGGGAGAAGGGCGGCGAGGTCTACGAGTTCGTGTCGGAGGCGGTGCGCCTGCGCGTCTACGGGGACTTGACCGAGACCCGGCGTCGTCTTCTCCACCGGAAGGCGGGCCGGGCGCTCGCGGCGGCGGGCCGGGCCAGCGACTCCGAGCTCGCCCGCCAGTTCTTCCTCGGCCGGGACGATGAGAGGGCGGTGGAGTACAATCTCCGCGCCGCGCAGAGCGCGGCCCGGGGCTACGGACTCGACACCGCGGCCGCGCACCTCGCGCGCGCGCTCGAGGCCCAGCGACGGCGCGACCCCCCGGATCCGCGCGCCGAACTGCGGATCCTCACCGACGAGGGGCGTCTGCTCGACGAGCTCGGTCTCCTGAAGCGGTCCGAGGAAGTGCTCCTCGAGGCGGTCGAGCTGGCCCGCGGGCGGCCCGACAGCGACCTCGAGCTCGGTCGCGCGCTCCTGGGACTGGCCCAGACCCGGGCCGACGAGGCCGAATGGGGCTCGGCCCGGCTCATGGCCACCGAGGCGGCGGAGCTCCTGCGCAAGGTCGGCACGCCGCGGGACCTGCTCGTCGCCCACCGCATCCTGGGCACGGTGGCCTGGCGTCGGGGCGACCTCGCCGAGTCGGAGAAGCACCGGCAGACCGCGCTCTCGATCGCCGAGACGGAAGGCACCGCGTTCGAGCAGGGCCACGCGCTGGTCGACCTCGCGAACACGATGGTGCCGTTCGGCCGGTCCCGCCTCGACGCGGCGCTCCAGCTGTACGCCCGCGCGGGGACGCTCTTCGCGACGGCGTCGGACCACGCCGCGCACGCGCGGGTGCTGATGAACACGGCCGTGATCGAGTACGGGGCGGGCCGCGTCGAGGACGCACTGGCCCACCTCGCGCGGGCGATCGAGGCCGCCGAACAGTCGAAGTCGCCGATCTGGATCGGCTACTGCCACATCAACCTCGCCCAGTGGCAGGCGGAGCTCGACCGCGTGCCCGAGGCGCGGGCGGCGCTCGACCGCGCGGTCGAGGCGACGGGGCCGCTCGGGGACCGGCTCGCGGCGGAGCAGGTGGCGATGACCCGGGGGATGATCGCGGAGTCCGAGGGCGCCTACGACACGGCGGAAGCCCAGTACCGGGACGCGCTCCGGCAGGCTCGGGAGATGGCGACCCCGGCGGAGATCGCCGAGGTCGAGTTCCGCCTCGCGCACCTGGGCCAGGTCCGCGGCGACCTCGCCGCGGCACGGCAGGGCCTCGCGACCGCGCTCGCCGCCGGGATCCGCGAGCACCGACCGGACTTCGAGACCCGCATCGCCGCGCTCGAGCGCGCGCTCCAATCGGACCGCCCGCACGCTTGAAGGGACCGGGCGGGGTCGAGTCCGGCATGGCCGACGCGGCGGGAGACGGCCGGCGGGCCGCCGACGGCTCGCCGTATCCCGAGCGGGACAGCCCGACCTTCGAACGGGACGTCCGGCGGATGTTCACGCACATCGCGGAGCGGTACGACTGGTTCGACCACGTCGCGTCGCTCGGGAACGACTTCCTCTGGCGCCCCCGGGCGTTCTGGGACCTGGACCGCTTCCGCGCCGACCACCGGGTCGCCCGCATCCTGGACGTCGGGTGCGGCACCGGCGACCTGGCCCGGCTCGCGGCCCATCGGTTCCCCGCCGCGCGGGTCACGGCGACCGACTTCACCGGCGCGATGCTGCGCCGGGCCCGGCTCCGCCAGGGCGCGACGCCCGAGTGGCCGCGGATCGACCTCGCCCGGGCGACCGCGCTCAAACTCCCGTTCGCGGACGGCGCCTTCGACCTCGTGACCAACGCGTTCGTCGCCCGGAACCTGCGGGACCTGGGCGCCGCCTTCCGCGAGCTCCACCGCGTGCTCCGGCCGGGCGGCGTCCTGCTCACGCTCGAGATCACCGAACCCACCTCGCCGGCGTTCGGAGGGCTCTTCCATGCCTACTTCGACCGCGTGGTGCCGTTCCTCGGCGCCGCCGTCGCGAGCGAGGGGCCGTACCGGTACCTGCCGGACTCGCTGCGGAGCCTGCCGCCCTCCTCCGCGCTCGTCGAGCTCCTGCGCGGCGCCGGGTTCGCGCGGGTCGAGCGGCGGCCGCAGTCGCTCGGCATCGTGACGACGTTCCTCGCCGAGGCCGGAGCGACGACGGCGACCCAAAGCCGTTAAACCCGCCGCGGCCGCTGCGACCGACCGTGCCCGACCCGGCCCCGTTCGACGCGTTCCGCTACGCGCACGCGCACCGTCGCGAGGTGGCCTGGCTCTCGCAGAACACGAACCACCTGGTGCCGCCCGAGGTCGTGCGCGAGGCGCTGCTCGCCGCCATCGCCGAGCGCCGGTACGAGGGCTACCCGCTCGCCAGCGGCGACCCGGAGCTGCTCGACCTCGTGCGCGCGGACCTGGGGCTCCCGAACCTCGTGCCGTTCCTGACCTCGGGCGGCACCGAGTCGCTCTACATGCTCACGCGGGCGCTCCTCCACGCGGGGGACGAGGTCATCGCCTCCGACCCGAGCTACCTCATCATCCACCGGTTCATCGAGTTGAGCGGCGCGCGCACGGTCAATCTCGACCTCTACGCGCCGCCGTTCCACCTGACCGCGGAGCGGGTCCAGGCCGCGATCGGCCCGAAGACCCGCATGATCCTGCTCATCGACCCGTTGAACCCGCTCGGATCGGGGTACCCCCGCGACGAGGTCCGGGCGATCGCCGAGGTGGCCCACGACCACGGCCTCCTCCTGCTCAACGACATCACCTACCGGGACTTCTCGGAGGGCCACGCCCTCGCCGCGGAGTTCGCGCCCGAGGAGACCGTCACGGTCTGGTCGGTCTCGAAGAACTGCGGCCTCGCCGGCCTCCGGTTGGGCGGCCTGCTCGCGACCCCCGACCGGATCCGGGAGCTCGCCCGGTACAACACCAACGACCTCGGCGTCAACGTGCTCTCCCAGGTCGCGGCCGTCGCCGCGCTGAAGACGAAGTCCCGCTGGATCGGCGACGTCGTCCGGCAGACCCGCGCCAACCTGGCCCGGGTCCGGGACGTGGTCGCCGCGGTGCCGGGCACCGCGCTGCCGGTCTACCCGTCCCGCGCGAACATGACGGTGATCGACATCGCCCGGACCGGGATCTCGCCGGTGGCGCTCCAGCAGGAGATGCTGCTCACCGACGGGGTGTTCGTCCGCGCGGGCAACTACCTCTCGCCGCTCCACGGGCAGGAGTTCGTGAGGGTCTCGTTCTCGAACCCCGCGCGGGACCTCGACCGGTTCGCCGCGTCGTTCCCCCGCGCCGTCGCGGCGCTGCGGCCGCTCGCGCCCGCGGCCTAGGCCCTCGGCCGGGGCCCGATCTTCGCGTCGACCACGACGTGGGTGCGCCCCGGTCCGTACGGTTTCACGCGCCGGGCGTGGGGCGGCTCGGCCGCGGCGGCGCCGACGTCGGCGAGGGCGCGCTCGACCTCGCGCTCGGCGTGCGAGCGGGCGTGGCGGGCGTCGAGGACCAGGTGGACGTGGATCCAGCCGCCGGGCCGAACGAGCTCCACGGCCCGGCCCACCCAGGGGAGCGCGCTCGGCAGGTAGCCCAGGAACACCCGGTCGGCGGCGCCGCGCGGCAGCTCCACCGTCCGGTTGTCGCCCTCGATCGGGCGGACCCGGTCGGCGACCCGGTTCCGTCGGGCGTTCTCGACGAGGTACCGGATCGCGACCGGGTTCTTGTCGACGGCGAACACCTCCCGGGCGCCGTGGACCGCCGCGGGGATCGCGAAGTAGCCGATGCCCGCGAAGAGGTCCACCACGCTCTCGCCGGGATCGACCAGGCGGCCGGCCCGGCGCCGCTCGGTGCGGTTCCCGGCCGCGAACATGATCGAGGCGGCGTCGAACCGCCAGCGGATCCCGTGCTCGACCACCTCCGTCTCGGTCGGCCCGCCGGCGATCCGCTCGACGGTGGGGGTCCTCAGCTCGCCGTCGATCGGACCGGTGCGGACGAGCACGGTGGAGACGCCGAGCTCCTCCTGCCAGGCGAGGCCGAGGGCGGGGTAGTACGGGCGGAGTCGGGAGGGGAGCCGCAGCACCAGCACATGCCCCAGGCGCTGGTAGCCCGAGGGCATCTCGCGCGCGAGCCGGTCGCCGGCGAAGAGCCGCAGCTTCTCCCGCACGCGCTCGGCGGGCGGCGGAGGACGGGAGCCCATCCGCCTACGGCGGGCTCCCGCCGGGGCCCTTCTCGAGGATGACCTCGAGGAACTGCTTGAGATGCGCGATGAGGATCGGGTTGTCGGTGAAGCCGCAGGCGTCGAGCCCGGGGGCGGCGAGCAGCGCGTGCTCCCCGTCGGCGAGCACCTCGGTCGCCAGGAGGTTCTCCCGCGGGACGTACTCCACTCCCTCCGGGACGCGCTGCAGGGGGGCGGTCACGAACGTGACCCGGACCCCGCGCTTCACCGCGTGCTGGATCTTCTTCCCGAGCTCGTCGCGCAGCTCGGCGACCTGCGGGGTCGTCAGGATGAACGTCCGGGTGGACTGCTCGAGCAGGTCGCCCACCTTGGCGACGACCTTCTCCCGGCCCGAGAGCAGGTAGACCAGCTGCGGCTCGCCGTGCTCGGCGACGACGCGGTGGAGCACCGCGAGCTGCTCGAACACCTCCTGGATCGCCCCCTTGAGGGACTCGGCGACGTCGAGCGGCGGCGTGGGGCGGAAGAGGATCGGCTTGCCGCCGGTCGGCTGCGCGTACCCCTTCGCGGCGAGCGACTCGAGGACCTTGTAGGCGCTCGTCCGCGGGATCCCGGCGGCGGTCGCGAGCGTGGAGGCGTCGCCGACCCCGCGGGCGACGAGGGCGATGTAGGCCCGCGCCTCGTACTGCGTCAAGCCGACCTTCCCCAGGACCTCGGCGGCCCGTCGGAACTCGTCGGAGAGCTGGTTCCCCAACGAGAGGGCGGCCTCCTCGATCGTCGCCATGCGCGGCTCGGGGGAGGGCCGTCGGGGGGAGATAACGATAGAGGGGGCCTGCTCAGCGGACTGGCTCGGCGAGCTTCAGGAGCGCCGCCGGACCGATGAGCGACTCGATCTCTTCGGCGGTGAGCAGCTTCTTCTCCAGGAGGAGCGCCTTCACCGGCCGCCCCGTGCGCTCCGCCTCGTGGAGGATCTCCGCCACCTTGAGGTAGCCCAGCTTCGGCGTGAGCGCGGTCGCGAGCGCGGCGGACTCGACCAAGTAGCGCTCCGTGCGGGTCGTGTTGGCCGTGATCCCGTCGACGCACGTCCGCGCGAAGACGGGGAGGTAGTTCGCGAGGATCTGGCTCGCGAAGAGCACCTCGTACGCCGCGAGCGGCATCATGACGTTGATCTCGAGCTGGCCCGCCTGCTGCGCGAGCGAAGTCGCGAGGTCGGCGCCCGCGACGTGGAAGCCGACCATGTCGAGGCACTCCGCCGCCGACGGGTTCACCTTCGCGGGCATGATCGACGAGCCCGGCTGGATCTCCGGGACCCGAATCTCGTCGAGGCCCGTCTGGGGCCCGCTTGACAGGAGGCGGAGGTCGTTCGCGATGCGGACCAGCTCGAGGGCGAGCGTGCGCAGCCAGGCCGAGGCGGCGCCGAGCGCCCATCGGCTCTCCATCCCCTCGAAGGGATCGCGCGCCACCTGGAGCGGGAGCTGGCTCAGGCGGGCGAGCTCCTCGACGGCCCGCGCGCGGAATCCCGGGACCGTGTTGACGCCGCTGCCCACCGCGCTGCCGCCGAGCGGCACCTCGGCGAGCGCCCGGGTCACCGGAGGGAGCGTCTCGAGGACCCGGTCGAGCGCGGTCGCGTACGCGTGGAACTCGGCGCCGAGCGTGACCGGCATCGCGTCCTTGAGATGCGTGCGCCCCGATTTCGGGACGCGGGCGAACTCGGTGCCCTTGCGGTTCAGGCTCTCCGCGAGGGTGCGGACCGCCGCCTCGACCTCGGTGAGCGCCAGGATCGTCGCCACCTGGGCGGCGGTGGGGTACGTGTCGTTCGTCGACTGGCCCCGGTTCACGTGGTCGTTCGGGCTCACCGTGGCGTAGTCGCCCCGCGGCTTTCCCATCCGCTCGAGGGCCCGGTTCGCGATGACCTCGTTGACGTTCATGTGGAAGGAGGTGCCGGCCCCCGCCTGGAACACGTCGACGACGAACTCCCGGTCGAGCTTCCCGGCGGCGACCTCCTCGGCCGCCTGCTCGATCGGGGTCCCCAGGGCGGCGGGGAGCGCCCCGAGCGCGACGTTCGCCCGCACGCAAGCGATCTTGAGGAGCCCGTAGGCCCGGATGAGGTGGCGCGAGGCGGTCAGGCCGCTCACCGGGAAGTTCTCGCGCGCCCTCAGCGTCTGGATGCCCCAGTAGGCGTCCGCCGGCACGTCCCGGCGGCCCAGCGAGTCCTCCTCCACCCGGTGCTCCGGCATCGGCGGTGGGACCGGGTCCGCCGACAAAACGTTTAGGTGTGCGTCCCCCCTCGCCGCTGGTCCACCATGATCGACCCCGGGGCGCTTGCCTTCGACACCAGCGCGAACGCGATCTCGGTCGCGCTGCCGGGGGTCCTCTGGGCGACCCTGTTCCTCCTGGCGTTCGGTCGCCCCGAGTTCGCGGAGAGCGTCGGGTTCGGGCGGCGGACGTTCTGGCTGCTCCTCCCCGGGGCGCTGCTCGCGAGCCTCACGCTCCTGCCGGTCACGCCGATCGGCAACGACTGGCTCGCGGTGAGCTTCGCCGGCGCGATGTTCCCGCTGCTCGTCTGCGGTCTCGCCTTCGAGCGGTTCGCGCCGCCGCTCCGCCGCTCCCTCGGGCTCTATCTCGGCGCCCTGCTGGTGATCGGCGCCGGGCTCCTCGTCCTCGTCCTGCCCGCCGCCGACCCGCTCGCCCGGGCCGCCGGCGGCGCGCTCGGAGGTTCGGTCGCCGCCGGGCAGGATCTCCTGGTGGTGCTCGGCTCGGGGGTCGCGGCCGTCGCGGTCGCGGCGTTCGGACTTCGCGGGGGCTGGGCCGCCCGGGTCGCGAGCGTCCTCGTCCTCACGCTCGCGGTCGAGGCGGCGACGTTCCTCGCCTCGGTCTCGCTCCCCGGGGTCGGCATCGAGGAGTCGTTCCCGGTCTACCTCGCCCCGCCGGTCCTCGCCGGTCTCCTCGCCGTCCTCGTCGCGCCCCGGGTGTTTCCCGGCGCCGAGGGGTTCGCGCTCCCGACCGCGTACATCGCCTCCACCTTCGGGGTCCTGATCGGCGCCGACGTGCTGCGTCAGCCGCCCCTCTATGTCGGGGGTCCGAGCGGGCTCTACACGATCGGCGGGGCCGGCGTGCTCGACCTGGTCTACCTCTCGGGGTTGCTCGGGCTCACGGCCGCCTACGGCGCCCACCGCCTGCTCCTCCGTCCCCTCGCTCCGCAAGGCGACCCCTTGCCCGTGAGCCCGCCCGGGCCGTGGACCCGGCTCGTGGCCGCGTTCCGGACCGGGGTCGCGGGCGACAGCACGGCCGCGCTCCGCGGCGCCTCCGAGGCGTCGCGCGATGCGGCGGCCCAGGCGTCCCGCCTCCTCGGCGCTCCGTCCCCGGATCCGGCCCGGCCCTGGGCCGCGCTGCCGGTGCCGGGATGGATCGTCAGCGACGACGCGAACCTCGCCTCGGCCGCGGCGGCGGGCACCTCCGACGGACGCGAGGCGTTCCGCGGCTGGATCACCGCGCGCTGGCTCGTCCAGCTCGGCCAGGAGCTGGGCGCGCGGAGGTTCGCGAGCATCGGGCAGCGGATCGTCGCGTTCGCGCTCGACCTCGTGGTCATCGGGGCGCCCGCGCTCGCGCTCTGGACCGCGCTCGCGCTCACGACCGGCGGCGACCTCGCCTCGCTGCTCGGCAACATCCCCTACAACGCCGCCGCGCTGGGCTTCATCGGGGTCGGGTTCCTCTACTTCGTCCTCGCGGAGCGGTTGGGGGGAACGACCCTCGGGAAGTGGGCGATGGGTCTCATCGTCCGGGACCGCGCCCTCGCGGGGCCCTCGTTCCGCTCGCTGCTCGTGCGGAACGCCCCGCTCCTGGGGCCGCTCTCGCTCGTCGGCTTGGGCGGCGCGGTGGCGGTCGCGCTCCTCACGAAGACCGGCGGGGCCGGCACGATCGCGATCCTGGGGCTCCCGCTGCCCACGGGCGTCTTCGCCTTCGCGACCACGCTCGCCATCGTGGGCGGCGGGATCGCACTCCTGGGGACGGTGGGGGTCCTCGTGATGGCCGTGACCAGCGAGCGTCAGCGGCTGGGCGACCTCATGGCGGGGACGTGGGTGCTCCGGCGGGCGGCGCCGGCGGACCGACCCGGGTGAGCGGGATCGCGATCGACGAGACGTTCGCGTCGCGCCCGTCGCGGTTCGTGAGCCGCTCCGTGTCGATCGCGATCCGCCCCAGCTCGACCTGGCCCTCCAAGAACCGGCGCCGGACCACCTCGACCACGTCCACCGCCTTGCCGATCGCGTTGCCCCGGGCGCGCACGACGACGGGCCCCGCGCCCGAGTTGAGCTGGGTCACGACCTGGAAGACGTAGGTCATCGTCGGCTTGGTGCCGATGAAGACGGTCGCCCCCGGGGCCCGGTCCGACGCCATGGGTCCGCCGCGACGGTGCGTCCGTACAAGGCTTTTTGCGGCCGTCCGGACCTCGCCTTCCCCGAGGGGGACGCCGCGTTCGCAAAGGTTATCGGCCGAGCCCCGTACGCGCGGGAGGCGTTGCAGGGGTGGCCCAGCTTGGTCAAAGGCGCCAGGTTGAGGTCCTGGTCTCGTAGGAGTTCGTGAGTTCAAATCTCACCCCCTGCATACCCTCCTGAGGATCGATGGCCGACGCGCTCGCTCCGTGCCCGTACTGCGGCGCCTCGATCCCGGTCGACGGGATCGTCTGCCCGGTCTGTCACCGGACGCTGGATCCGGCGCGCGCCCCGCCGAGCGGGGACGGCGACGGCCGCACCGCCGGCCGCCCCGCGTCGGGCCGTCGGTCCGCCGCCCCCTCGAACCCGTTCGGGGGCGAGCTCACCCGCCGGCTCTCCCGGATCGCCCAGTGGGCCGAGGCGGCGCAGCCGCTCGGCGTCGAGATGCCGCGCCTCCCGGGCTGGGCGGAAGAGGCCGCCCGCTCGGCGCCGAACCCGGAGCCCTGGGCGGAGGTCGTCCGCGGGATCGAGCGGATCGCCCAGCGCCGGATCGTGACCGCGTTCGAGGAGTGGGAGAAGGGGACGAAGTCGCGACTGGCCCGGCTCGAGGCGTACGCCGTCGACAGCCGCCTCGAGCGGGACCAGATCGAGGACGCGCTCCACGCGGCCCGGACCGGCGACATCGCCCAGGCGCTCGCTTCGTACCACCAGGTCGACCGGGTGATCGCGCTGAAGGAGCGCCACCTGGACCAGGCTCGGGAGGAGCTCGAGCGGGTGGTGGCGCTCTTGAAGGACATGCAGGCGCTCGGCGTCGACCCGCCGCAGGACCCCGCGGAGGTGGCCGACGACCTGGAGACCGAGCTTCGGGCCGGGAAGCTCGCGTCGCTGAAGCAGCAGATCCGGGCGCTCCGCCTCCAGGCGGTGAACCGCCTGAAGGCCGGCCTCCCCCGCTACATCTCCGAGTACGGCGACTACCTGCTCGAGGAGCGGTCGCACGGGATCGCGACGGAGCTCGAAGCGATGGAGCTCGCCCAGGGCGCCCGCGAGTTCTTCAAGGGTCGGCCCGAGGACGGGCTCCGGCGGCTTCGGGCGCTCCAGCAGCGGCACGGGTCGCCGCCCAGCCGTCCGCCCCGGGCCGGAGCCCGGGGCCGCGGCACGGGCTGACTAGAGCATCCGCTCGAAGAGCCGGACGTCCTCGTTGAACTCGTGGCGGTGGAGCACGCCGCACTCCGCGAAGCCCAGGTGCTTCAGGAGCGCCGCCGCCGCCTGGAACCGGTCGAGCGCCTCGCCCCAGACGACCGCCGAGTTCCCGTGCTTCGCCCACTCGAGGGCGGCGCCGATGAGCGCGGTGGCGGCGCCGGCCCGGCGGTGGTCGGGGTCGACGGCGAGATGGACCAGGCGGCAGGCGCCGCGGCGGCTCTCGCAGCCCACGACGCCGAGGAGACGGCCGTCGCGACGGGCCGCGAAGTAGGTCACGCCCTCCATCCAGCTCGTGAACTCGAGCGGCGTGGGCTGCCACGACTTGAGCAGCTCGGGACGGAGCCCCGTCACGGGCGGAGCGTCCCAGACCCGCTTGTAGAGCGCGCAGATCTCGGGCACGTCCTGATGCGTGATCCGCTCGACCGTGACCGGCGGCTTGGCCTCGGGCGGGGACGCCCGCACCCCATCCCGGCCCGACCCGTGCTGCGCCACGCTGCTTCGTACTCCGGTGGGGGAGCGATGCGTCGCCACGCGCAGCGACGCTATTGAACCTTGCCCCCGGCGCGGGTCCGGCGACGCGTCCGGGCGCGTCGCGCGCGAGGTCCGGGCGCCGGGAGCGCGCGCAGCGCGTCGCGCGCGCCATCGAGCAGGGTCTCAAGCGGGCCGAACGCATCGTCGAAGCGGGGCCTCCAGCCGCGCTCGTCGAGCAGATCGCTCACGGTGAAGAGCGCGGCCGCCTCCACACCGAGCGCGCGCGCCATCGCGAACAGGGCGCTCGCCTCCATCTCCACGGTCGCGGCCCCGAGGCGCCGCACGCTCCTCAGCTCCCCGACGGTCTCGCGGTACGGCGCGTCGATCGTCCACGAGCGGCGGCGCACCACGGGGATCCCGGCCCGGCTGAGGCGCGGGAAGAGCTCCCGATCCAGCGCGCGCGTCGGGTACGCCCAGCGCGCGGGCCGGACGTAGTGGTAGGACGTTCCCTCGTCGCGGATCGCCGCGGTGCAGAGCACCGCCGCTCCGGCCCGGAGGGCGGGGTCGAGCGAGCCCG
>JASHYV010000108.1 GCA_030064695.1 Thermoplasmata archaeon | reverse complement strand
GTAGGGTTCGAGCACGCCGCCCGTCAACCCGGGAGCGGAGAGGAACAGGCCGGCGACCGAGTCGGGGTGCGCGAGCGCGTAGTCCACGGCGATAGCTCCGCCCATGCTCGAGCCGACCAGGAAGACCCGATCCACCCCGACGTGATCGAGGAGACGTTCGACGTCGCCGATGAGCGGATAGGGAGCAGAGGCCGGGGTGGAGCCCCGGAAGCCCCGCAGGTCGTAGCGGATCGCCTGGTGTTTCTTCGAGAGCCAGGGGAACTCCCGGTCCCAGAGTCGACTGTCTGCGATCACCGAGTGGATGAGGAGGACCGGGTCTCCTCGACCGGCGGCCTGAAAGGCGAGTCGACCGCCCGGGACCTCGACCGTGTCGTACTTGGGCGACTTCGTGGGGGGCTTCTTCGCCATGGTATTCGATACGATTCGGACCGGCTATTTGACTCAGAAATGGGGGGTGGTGAAACGGCCGATGGAGTCCGAAGTCGAGAGGAGCCTCCCACGAGCGGAGCCCGAAGGCGTTCGGCGCGCTTGGGAGCGCTAGCCGGAGTTCGGAAGTCCGAGGCGCTCTCGCATCCGCTCGTTCGCGGCGAGCAGGTCGAGACCTCGAGCCACACGCGGTCGGATCTCGCGCAGCGCGGCAGCCTCCAGGAAGGACCGTACTTCCTTGCTGCGGCCGATCCCAAGGTACGGGACCGACCGGCCCACCATGATGCCGGGGAGTGGCGTTCCCGTCCCCTTGGTCTCGGAGTCCTGGAGATGCCCCTGGATCCACCGCCAAAGGGGCTCTCGCAGGACCGGGTTGCGCGCGCCCCACGGCACGAGAAACACGTGCAAGCCCACCGTGGGGATCTCGTCCAGCCTCTCGTTCATCGCTCGGAGGAGCGCCTCCGGGTCGCGCGTTTCGGCCAGACCGAGCTGCAGGCCGATCTTGCCGTCCTCGTCGACCTGGGGCAGCTTCCGAAGGAGGTTCTCGACCGCGCGGGCGCCGCCGGTCTGGGCGTACGCGCAGGTGACGGCCTGGTGGACTGCCGAGGGGAGGTCGCGGTCGGCGTCGAAGCGGGGGGCGATCGATCGAGCGTACTCGGGGTCCGCGCGCACTCGTACCCAGAAGAGGAACTCCCGCGCCTCCTCGAGTCCCTCTCGCTCCCCGGGAACCGGACGCTCTCCCAGCCGCTCGGTTTGCGCCCTCAGGAAGTGACGCGTCGCGTCCTGGAAGCGGGGCTCGTCCGCGAGCACGGGGTGCAGCTCGTCCAGGATCCGGGCCAGCCCATCTACGGTGGCGCGGTCTTCGGCCGACGCGGCGGAGTCCAGGAGGTCGCAGAAGTCCTCCAAGGAGTAGTCGCCGGACCGGAGGAAGAGCGCGGCGTCGGAGATCCAACCGAACCGGTCCGACTCGTATTCCCCGGCGAGACGCCGGAGGGCGCCTCGGCGCAGCTCCGGAGGCCAGAGGATCCGGTAGAACCCGGTCCGACCGGGATCCAGGCGGAGCCCGGCGAGGCTCCGGTTGGGGAGGATCATTCGCTCGCGATCGAAGAGCGTGGAACCGCGCTCCGAACCCTGCTCCCAGGCCAAGGGGATCGGCCAGGGAGCTTCCATCGCTCCTCCGGGCAGCAGGGAGAACCGCTCCTGGGTGAGCTCCACGTCCGGACCCGCCTGACGCACCGTGATCTTGGGGTGGCCGGGCCGTTCGATCCAGGGTCGCAGGACCTGCGCGACGGCCAGCCCGGACTCCTCCTCCAGGGCGTCCCACAGGTCGTCACTGGTCGCGTTGCCGTTCGCGTGGTCCCGGAGATACTCCGAGATCCCGTCGCGGAACGCGTCCCGGCCGACGAAGGACTGGATCATCCGGATCAGTCGCGCTCCTTTGAGATAGGTGATCTCGTCGGCGTTCGCGGTCAGCTCGTTCGCCGACGTCGATGGCGGCTTCACGGGATGCGTGCTCGGGAGGGCATCGATCCGGTCGCCCGCGAGCGCCAGGATCGAGAATCGGGTCCAGGGGTCCGACCGGAAGCGCGTCCACTCCGCGACCAGGGGCACGGCAAACGTGGCGAACGACTCGTTCAGCCACATCTCCTCCCAGCTGGAGAGCGTCACCAGGTCGCCGAACCACTGATGCGCCGTCTCGTGGAGGATCACGTCATCGCCGTACGCCCGGTCCTCGGGGGAGCCCGTCTCATCGACGAGGTACATGTCCTCGGAGCCGGTGATCGCCCCCCAGTTCTCCATGCCCGCCCAGAAGTCCTCCACGACGACGAAGTGGAGCTTCGGGAGCGCGAACGGGAGATCGAAGTAGTCCGTGAAGCCGCGGAGCGCGGTACGCCCAACCTGCGCTGTGCGCCGGGCGAGACGGGACTTTCCCGAGGGGGCCGCCACGATCACCCGGACCGGTCCGTCGTCGTCGATCGTCTCTTCGAACGGGCCCACCCCGAGGTAGAGCAGGTACGAGGACATCGGAGGCGTCGGCGCAAAGCTCCACTCGCTGCGCCCGTCCGAGACCGGTCGGACCTCGGCCGGCATGTTGGAGATCACGACCAGGTCGGGCCGCGTCGTCACGCGCAGTCGGAAGACCGCCTTGCGATCCGGACGATCGACACACGGCAGCAGTCTTCGGCACGACTCCGGCTGCAGCTGTGTGGTGAGCGCCTTCGAACGACCGAGGCGCGCGACGAAGAATCCGGTCTGCAAGCCCTCCGCGACGCGTCCGGAGAAGCGAATCTCGACCGGCGCAGTCGAAGCCAGAGGCCGACTCGCCCGCAACCGGTGCTCGTGGTCGTCGAGGTCGAAGGAGATCGGGTTGCCCTCACTCCGCACCGAGTGGATCACGAGATCCTGTGAGTCCAGGGTCACGGGTCCGGGTTCGTCGAGGCCCGAGATCTCGACCGTGCCGTGGAACGCATTGGACTCGTAGTCCACGTCGAGGTCGATGTCGTACTCGAGCATTCTCGCCGCGAGGGGCTCCCTCGCCCTAATGCTTTCGATGACCTTCGACGGTGAACGTCGATGACGAGAGCCGGCCCGATGCGGGCTCGGGAGCGACCGACTTCCACGCTCGCCCGGTTCCGTCGAGTCATCGCGCGAATCCCGAGGGGACGGGTGCTGACGTACGGTCAGGTCGCGTCGGCGGCGGGGCACCCCGGCGCCGCCCGCGTCACCGTCTGGGCACTACAATCCACAGACGGACTCCCCTGGCATCGCGTGGTCGCGGCAGGGGGCCGGATCGCCTTGCCGGGCGAGGCGGGTCGGGAACAGCGTCTTCGGCTCCGGGTCGAGGGCGTGCAATTTCGCGCAGGCCGGGTCCGGGTCGATCTGCACGGTTGGATCCCTCGCCCGGTAGTGACCCGGCGTCGGCCGCGAACCGCGAGCCGGAATTCCGACCAACGCCGGTACATTGAGGAGGCACGGTACGCGTAGCGGCACCGGTCGACTCGCCGGTGCGCGGGCTCTTTCCTTGGCGGCGGGCACCAGTTCTAACTAGATAGGGCCCCTCTCCAACCTATGCTCGGGCGCTCGTGCCCCCGATGCGGTCGGAGACTGCGTGGTGGCACTGCGTGTCCGCAGTGCGACGCACCGAGCCCGGACGCCACCGGATCCACGGCGACGCGCGTGCTGATCCCTCACCTGAACCCGTCCACCCAGTCCCGAGAGCTCCCGTCCGCGAGACGTGCGCTTTCTCGGGTCTTCCTTGGCGCGGCGTTCGGCCTTGCCGGCGGTCTGTTCGGCCTGACCTTCCTGTTCTACAGGCCGGTGCTGGAGCTCCAGATTACGGAGGGGCTGGGGAGCTTCTCGATCAGCAGCTGGTCGCTGGCGTCGTTGCTGGTCCTCGCGGCCGTTCAACCGGCGTTCGGCGTCGTGGAGGCGCTGGCTTTCCGCTCCGCCTTCGACGAACTCGGGAAGGGGGACCCCGACTTCCTCACCCCATCGCGATTCTCTTGGCTCCTGCTCGCCGGGGAGCTCGCCGTTCTGTCGGGAGCCTTGCTCGGCGTCACCGCGGCGTATTCGGCCCTCCGGTGCGCCGGCAGCGGCTCCACGCTCGCCTCTTCCGTCTCAGCGACCTGCCTCCCTCTCGGCTGGGCGCTGTTGGCTGCGGCCCTGATCGACATCGGGGCCGTTCTGGGGTTCGCGGGCTTGATCGGAATCACGTTCGGAATCTGGCGACTCGGCAACAGAACCAAGGACTCGGCGTTCCAGATCGCAGGTCTTTTCGTCCCGCTGCCGTACGTCTCAGTAGTCGGTTACGCCGCGGTGCTGGCGATGACCCTACGCCATTGGACGCGGGCGAGATCCGGTGCGACCCCGCGGGAGCATCCTCGCGACCCGAGATCCGGACAGGGGCCCCGTGCCACGGGATAGCCGGCGGGTCTACGCGACCCAACGCGTCCGGGTGGTGCGCGAAGTGGCCGCCCCCGCGCGGTACGTCTACGACTGGTGCACGGACTACCGGAGCGACGACTGGAGGGTCGCTCGCCGGGGGACGCATCCCAAGTTTCGGGTCGTGACGCTCTCCCCGCACCGGCTGCTACGGATACGGACGACCGACCGAGGACAGGACGACCCGGAGGTGGCCGTCGATCTCATCCGGCTGGAACCGCCCGATCGTTGGCACACCGATCAGATCGACGAGGAGGAACTCGAGACCGTGGACTACCGGGTGCGACCGCTCGGACGCGCCCGGGCTCGCCTCGAGGTCCGCGTCACGGATCGGTGGATGGTGCCTCGCCACCTCTCCCGGTCGGAGCTCTCGGCGCGTCTCGGAGGGGCGTGGGACCGCTATGCCCGATTCATCGAGGAACGGTACCGCAAGGGGCTCCCAGCTCGAGGCTGACGGAACTCCCTCCGCCCCGGCGCGGGGCGGACACCGGGGCGGCGGACCACTGGTGAGGCAACTCTTTGAGGCCCGGCGGGAAGCCGCCCACCTCCATGGCGAGCTCCGATACGGTCGTGCCTCCG
>JASHYV010000107.1 GCA_030064695.1 Thermoplasmata archaeon | reverse complement strand
GGCAGGTTCCCGCGCTCGTTGAGGACCGCCCAGACGATCGAGAGCCGCGGTGCCTCCGCCCCGGTGGACATCGGACGGTCGATCAGGCGCTCGATCGGACGGACCAGACCTGCGGGCCGGCGTACTCGAGCGAGAAATCGGTCACCCGGCCCCCCTCGGCGGTGACCGCCTTCGCCACCTGGGCCCGACGGGCGAAGTCGCAGAAGAGGAGGATGTAGCCGCCCCCGCCCGCTCCGGTGAGCTTCCCTCCGAGGGCTCCGGCCTCGCGGGCGCGCTCGTAGAACCGGTCGATGCGCGGGTTCGAGATCCCCTCGGTGAAGCGCTTCTTGAGCTGCCAGCCCTCGTCAAGCAGGCGGCCCATCTCGTCGAGGTTCCCACGGAGCAGCTCGTTCTTCATGTCGATCGCGAGCTGCTTGGTCGCGTCGAGCGCCTCCACCGTCTCCGGCCGCTTCTCCGTGTAGCTCCGCTGCTGCTGCTCGATGATGTCGTTCGAGTAGTGACTGGTGCCCGTGTAGCAGAGGAGCAGCCGGTACGCGAGCTCGTTCGCGATCTCGGCATGGATCCGGAGCGGGTTCACGATCGTGCGGGTCTTCGTGAACTCCATGAAGTTGAAGCCGCCGAAGGCGGCCGAGTACTGGTCCTGCCGACCGCCCTTGATCCCGAGCTCCTCCCGCTCGATCCGGTAGGCGAGCTCCGCGACGTCGTAGGGCGTCCACTTCTCGCGCAGGTAATGCTGGAACGCGCCGACGAGCGCGACGCACACCGCCGACGAGGTGCCGAGGCCGGTCCCGGGCGGGGCATCGGAATGGGTGAAGAGCCGAAGCGTGTCGGTGGATCCACCGAAGGCGCCGGGGGGCCGGAGAATCCGGAGCGCGGCCTTCACCAGGTCGAGCTTCCCATCGAAGAAGAGGTCCGAGGTGCGCTGGAAATTGGCCGTGAGGTTGAAGTCGAGGGACTCGACGGACGTAGCCCGCTGTCCGTCGGGGACGGCCTCGAGGGTGACGTACGCGTACTTGTCGATCGTGCAGTTCAGCACGACCCCGCCCTTCTCCTCCGGGTAGGGAGAGACGTCCGTGCCGCCGCCCGCGAAACTGATCCGGAGCGGCGCCTTGCTACGGAGCATCTGCATGGAACGGGCGCGCGGAGCCCGGGTACGGGCTTAATGATTTAGAGTCGACCGGTGGAGCGGGCCGCGCCCGAACCCGGCTCGGGGCTGCCGGGGCGCCGTTATTCGGCAGCCCGGCGTCGCGCTTCCGTGCCCGTCTACCAGAATCCGGCCCTCACCGCCGACGCGATCTGGATCGCGCGGGGGCGAGTCCTGCTCGTACGTCGGGGCCGCCCGCCGTTCCGGGGTCGATGGGCGCTGCCCGGCGGCTTTGTCGAACTGCGGGAGACCGTGGAGGAAACCGTGGTGCGGGAGCTGCGGGAGGAGACCGGACTGACCGCGCGCGTCGCCCGGCTCGTGGGGGTCTATTCGGGGCCGGACCGGGATCCCCGGAAGCCCACCACCAGCGTGGCGTTCCTGATGCGCGGCCGGGTCGCGACCCCCCGTGGGGGGGACGACGCGGCAGCGGCGGCCTGGGTTCCGCTGGGCCAGGCGAGGGGTCTCGCGTTCGATCACGACCGAATGATCGCCGACGCCCGGCGCCAGATGAGAGCGCGACGCCGACGCTGACCGGTCGCGCTATGGGCCGCCGGGAGCGACCGGCGGAGCACCCGCCGGCCGAGGCGTCTGGACGGGGGCGCGTTCGCGTCCCCGCGTCCAGGAGAGCACGGCGGCGGCCCCCAGGATCAGCGCGCACCCGATCAGGGACGCGTGGAGCCCGGAGAGGAACGGGCCGGCGAGCGCGCCGATCGAGCCCCCGACGCCGAGGAAGATCTGGTAGGCCACGTACCGCGGCACGGTCGCGGAGGCGATGGTGATCGCGAGCACGAAGCTCAGCAGAGTGCCCATGTTGGTGAGCGTCGCGCGGAGCCCGCTGATCGCACCGAACGTCTCCGGCGACGCCTGGCTCATGATCGCCGTGTTGTTGGACGGGTAGAACATCCCCGCCCCGATGCCGGTGATGAGTGAGACGATCGGGATGAGCCCGAGCCACGTCGTGAGCGACATCGTCGCGTAGACGAGCACGGCCGCCGCCATCAGCAGGATCCCGCCGGTCGCGAGCGCCCGCGCCCCGTAGGCCTCCACCCGACGGCCGAAGTACGGCCCGGTGACGGCTCCGAGCAGGTACCCGGGCACAAGCAGGAGCGACGCGTCCAGCGGGGTGAGTCCTCGCAGGCCCTGCAGGTACATCGTGAGGAGGAAGATGACCGACAGGTACCCGGCGGCCTGCAGGAACGCGGCCATGAGCGAGAAGCTGAGCAACCGGTTCTTGAGCTGGTGCAGGTCGAGCACGGGCGCCTTCGCGCGGAGCTCGACCAGGCCGAAGACCGGGATGAGGAGAAGGCCCGCCGCGAGGTATGCGTAGTAGATCAGGCCACTCCCGTAGACGGCGATCTCGATCGCGCCGTAGCAGATCAGCGTGAGCAGTCCCGAGAACAGCACGAAGCCCGGCCAGTCGAACGTGGCCCGCACCCGGCCGGTGCGCGGCAGCGTGCGGAGCCCGAGCGCGACCGCGACGACGCCGATGGGGACGTTGATGAAGAAGATGTACCGCCAGCCGATGAGCGTGGTGATCGCGCCGCCGAGCAGGACGCCCAGGATCGCGCCCACGCTCCAACCGAACACCAGGAATCCGAACGCGCGCCCCCGACGCGCAGGCGGGAACGCTGCCGCGATGAGCGCGCCGCTGTTGGCGAAGATCATCGAGCCCCCGATGGCCTGGACGGCGCGCGACACGTTGAGGATCGTAACGTTCGGGGAGAGGCCCGCGAAGAGGGACCCGACCGTGAAGATCGCGAAGCCCAGGTTGTAGATCGGCGCGCGGCCCAGCATGTCGCCGAGCCGTCCGGCCTGGGTCGTGAACGCGGCGGTGATCAGGAGATAGATCAGGATGGCCCAGATGACGCTCGAGAGGTTGGCGTTCAGCTCCCGCGTCATCGTGGGCAACGCGAGGATGACGATGGTCGAGTCCACGGCGACCATCAGCGTCCCGATCGTCGTGAGTAGGATGACGGCGGACTCGCGCGCGGAGGACTCCGGGGCGGAGCCGGACGATGCTAGGGGTGGCTTCGACGCGGCGGCCATCGGTTCCTGGCATCCACCGGACGAGGGAGCTCATAGCGTTGGCACCGGAGTTACGCGCGGGCAACGTGCCTGCGCCGGCGCCCCCGCCCCGGCGAGGACTTGGACGGAACTTACGGCGCGCGGGAGGGAGTTTCGTCTCCCACAAGCCTGCCTGCCGGCGAACGGACTATAACCCGGAGTTTCTGGTGAGCCCGAGCGCCATGACGTACCGCACCACGATGACCGGGAGCTGGCACCGACCGCCGAAGATCCTCGAGCTGCTGCAGAAGAGCCCGTCCGGCGAGATCTCGGAGCAGCACGAGCGGGAGTACCTCGAGGCGGAACGGGCGGCGATCCGGGACCAGTTGCATCCGGCGGGAGCGAAGAGCCGCGGTCTGGACGCCGTGAGCAACGGCGGGCAGCGGATCGCGGGGTACACCAACTACCTGCCCGCGCGGTTCGACGGCTTCTCGTCGACGGAGAGGGCCGCGATGCAGATGCCGCCGGCCACGATCCAGGAATTCATCGACTCGAACCCGGCGCTGGCCGCGATGTTGCAGCAGATGTCCTCGGTCTTCTCGCTGCCCAAGATCGCGTCGCCCCTGCGCTACACCGGGGGGGCTCGGGCGACTCGAGAAGCCACCGACCTGCGCCGTCTCGGGAAGGAGGAGGGGGCTCCCAGCGTCTTCCTCCCGGCTCCTTCGCCCGGAGTCATCACGATCTTCTATCCCAACAATCCCGAAGTCTACCCGACGCACGCCGACTACGTCCACGCCCTCGCGAAGGAACTCCGCAAGGAGTACGAGGCGGTCCTCGGGGTGCCGGACGTGGTGCTGCAGATCGACGCTCCCGACCTCGCGATGGGCAAGCAGACCGCGTTCGAGTGGGGCGGGGAGTTCGAGAAGCTCCTGCCGCTCCACGTCGATGCGATCAATTCGGCGATCCGCGGGTTGCCGAAGGAGCGCATCCGGGTGCACTACTGTTACGGCAACTACGCCGCCTCGCACCAGCTCGACGCGGACTTCGCGCACGTCGTGCCCGAGGTCGCGCGACTTCAGGTTTCGGCGATCGTGGGGGAGCTCGCCAACCCGCACCACGAGGGTGACCTGCTGGCGCTCCGTCTATACGTGAAGGACCACGGCTGGCCGAGCCACCTCGGCTTCGTCGGCGGGGTCATCGACGTGAAGACCCCGATCGTCGAGACCCCGCGCACGGTCAAGTTCCGACTGGATCAGCTCGCGTCGATCATCGGGGCCGACAACACCTGGGGCGGGACCGACTGCGGCTTTGAGACGTTCGCCGGGGTCAACGGCGTCACGCGCTCGGTCGCCTTGCAGAAGCTGAGCGCGCTCGCGGAAGGAGCGGCGCTCGCCGGATAGTCCCGAGTCCCCGTCGTCTCCGGCGCCGGACCCCGTTAGGCTATAACGCGGGGCCGCTGGGAGAGGCCAGCGATGCTCCGCGTTCCCGAGGAACACCCGCGCCCGACCTTCCTCTCGGACTTCATCCTCGGGAGCCAGGACGGGCTCGTGAACGTCCTGGGCATCCTGCTCGGGCTCGTCGCGGCGGATGCCGCGTCCCGCGTGATCATCATCGCCGCCCTCGCTGCGCTCGCGGCCGAGTCGATCTCGATGGGGGCGGTCGCGTACACCTCGACGCTGTCCCGGCGCCACCTCTACCTCTCGGAGCTCGAGCGGGAGAAGATGGAGATGCAGCAGTTCCCGGAGATGGAGCGGGAGGAGGTTCGCGTGATCCTCCGGAACTGGGGCTACGAGGGCGACGAGGTCGAGGAGATGCTCCGCCGGATCGAGGCGAAGCCGAAGGCGATGCTCGAACTGATGATGGCGTTCGAGCTGAACCTTCCCGAGGTCAAGCCGAACCAGCCGTTCCAGAGCTTCTACACCGTCTTCCTCGCGACCGTGGCCGGCTCGATCGTGCCGCTCCTCCCGTTCTTCTTCCTCGCCCACGACATCGTGACAGCCGCCTACGTGTCGATCGGGCTGAGCGCGATCGTGCTCGGGGTCGTCGGATACTACGAGGCCCACACCACGCTGGGCATCACGTGGAAGTCGGCGATCCGGATGATCGTGATCGGTCTGGGCGCCGGGTTCGCCGGATTCCTGGTCGGCCACTTCATCGGCGTCGGCTGAGCGCCGACGCGCGACCGTTCACGCCGCGCCGCCGAGACGCCGGCGGGTCCGAGCCTGGGATCCCGCGAACACGTGGCCCCATCGACGGGGCCGGTGCGTTTCGTGGCGGCGGCAGCTCGAGCACCAGACGACGGTCTCGAGCGGACCGGCGAGTTCCGGCGTCGCGACGTGGTCCGAGGGCGAATGGCCGCATCCGCGGGCGAGGCACGGGTGCCCCTCCCGGGGGAGGCCGGCGTCGGGCATGGGAGAGGAACTATGCGGACTGATGCGTATTAAAGGTGCCGAAATCACCTCGCGCCCACGGGCGCCGACGGGTCGGGCCTACTTCGAGTGGGCCCGGACCTCGCGCGCGACGTTCGCCTGCTTCTCGCGCTCGGTCAGCCCCCGGAACTTCACGGAGACCGTCACGGTCCCGTTGAGCTCCACCGTCTGCCGGATCATCGGCAGCTTGAGGCTCAGGTGCTCGACGTGGAGGTCGAGCTCCCCATGTCGGTCGGCGAGCGCTTCGACGAGCTCGAGGAACGGATTCGCTTCGACGGACGCAGCGGCCATGGTCCGGACATGGCGCGCCGGGATACGAATTTATCGACGGTCCCGGTCGCGACGCGTTCGTTCGATTTGTAAAGGAATCAGTGTATAAACCCGCCCGCCGTGTTCCGTCCCGTGACAGACGGAGCCGAGGCGCCGGTCGGGTACTCCTCACCGAAGCGAGGGATCCTGCGTACGCTGAAGCTTCGACCGGACTCCTCCCTCGAGGAGCTCGCCCGTGGCCTCGGGATCTCGAAGGTCGCGGTGCTGGGCCACGTCCAGCAGCTGGAGCACGAGGGTCTCATCGAGCGCTCCTACCGGGCCGGGCACGTCGGGCGACCGCGGGTGCAGTTTCGGCTGACCCCGCGGGCTCACCCGCTCTTTCCCCAGAACTACTCGGAGGTCTCCCTCGCGGCTCTCGACTTCATCCAGCGACGGATGGGACCGAACGCCGTCCAGGAGCTGTTGACCGAGCGCGCTCACGAGGTCGCGGATCGCGCGCGCGCCCGGATGGGCGCTCCGGAGCTCACCGCGCGCGTCCAGGAGCTGGCCCACATCCGGACCGAGGGCGGCTACATGGCCGAGGTCGGCACCCGCCGCAAGGGCTCGATCGAGATGCTGGAGCACAACTGCCCGATCCTCGCGCTCGCGGGCCGGTTCCCGGTCGCCTGCGAGACGGAGCGGCGCATGTTCGCGTCCCTGCTTCGCGCCAACGTCGACGTCTCCCATCGGGTCGTCGCGGGCGACCCGGTCTGTCGGTTCATGATCCGCCCGGCGAGGCCCGCGACCCCATGACGCCCCGGGCCCGGCCCGTCGCGGTGATCACCGGCGCGAGCCGAGGCTTGGGCGCGTCGCTCGCTCGCTTCCTCGCGGCCGAAGGGTACGACCTGGTCCTGGTCGCCCGCGGCCGCCCGGCGCTCGAGCAGTTCGCCTCGGACCTCGAGCCCGCGGGAACGGTTCGGATCGTGGCCGGCGACGTAACGGAACCGGAGACCCGTTCCCGGGTGCTCGCCGCGGTCCGGGAGTTGGGTCGCATCGACCTTTTGGTCAACAACGCGGGCGTCCTCGGGACCGTCCCTCTGCCCCCGCTGGTGGAGTACGACCTCCGGGAACTCGAGCGGGTCTTCGCCGTGAACCTGGCGGCCCCGCTCGCGCTCGTGCAGGAGCTCCGGCCGGAGCTCTCCGCCCATCGGGGCCGGGTGATCAATATTTCGAGCGATGCCGCGGTGGGAGGCTATCCGGGATGGGGCGCCTATGGGGCCTCGAAGGCCGCCCTGGATCTCGCGAGCTTGACGCTCGCGCATGAACTCGCGGCCGAAGGGATCTCGGTGCTCAGCGTCGACCCCGGGGACATGCTGACCCCGGGCGTGCGCGCGGCGCTGCCGGAGTCGGAGGTTTCGGGGCGCCCCCCGCCCGAGATCACACTCCCGTTCTGGGCCTGGCTGCTCCATCAGGACCCGGAGCGCACGTCGGGTCACCGGTTCCAGGCCCAGGCCGACCGCTGGGAGGTGCCTCCGTGATGGGCCCCATCCTGCCCGAGCACGCGCGACCGGCGGAGGCGGATCGCACTCCGGAGGAGCGCGGCCTGGCCCGCGACGAGGTCCGGCTCCTCGTGACCGAGGGGTCCCGGGACGACGACCGACGGTTCCGGGACCTCCCCTCGATCCTCCGCCCCAACGATCTGCTCGTCGTCAACGAGAGCGCCACGCTGCCCGCCGCGCTGCCGGCCCGATCCGCATCGGGAGCGTTCTGGGTGCATCTCTCCACCCGCTACGGCCCGGATCTCTGGCTCGCCGAGGCTCGGTGGAGTCCCTCCCGTCCCGGCCCGGTGCCGGCGGCGCCTCACGCAGCGTTCGAACTCGCCGGACTACCGGCGCGTTGGATCGCCCCGTATCCGGGCCTCCCCCGTCTCTCGTTCCTTCAGGTCGAGGGTGACCTCCCGGCCGCGATGGCGCGCCACGGGCGCCCCATTCGGTACGGCTACCTCGCTCACGACCATCCGCTCTCGGACTACCAGACCCTCTTCGGCCGCGTCCCAGGGAGCGCCGAGATGCCGAGCGCCGGACGGCCGTTCACCCCGCGGCTGGTCGGCGAGCTCTCTGCCCTCGGCGTTCGCATCGCGTCGATCGTGCTGCACACCGGCGTCTCCAGCCTCGAGACCGACGCGGCCCTGCCCGGGTGGAGCCCCGTCTATCCCGAGCCGTTCGAAGTGCCGCCCGCAACCGTCCGGGCGATCCGGGAGACCCGGCGGGAGGGCGGTCGCGTGCTCGCGGTCGGCACGACCGTTGTGCGAGCGCTCGAGTCCGCCGCCGACGGCTGCGGCCTCCGAGCGACCGGCGGCTTCACCCAGCTCTTCCTTCGTTCCGGTACCCCGCTGCGGACGGTGGACGGGCTCTTGACCGGCTTCCACGCCGCGCGCACCACGCATCTCGAGCTCCTGGCCACGTTCCTTCCCGAGGGTCGCCTCGCCCAGGCGTATGGCCGGGCGATCGAGCGGGGGTACCTCTGGCACGAGTTCGGCGACAGCCACCTGATCCTGCCCGGCTAGGCCGGGCGGCGGTCGGGACTACTTCGAGCCGAGGCCGGCGCGCGACCGCAGCGCGTGGTAGAAGCCGCCGAACGCGGTCGCGGAGGGGGTCTTCAGCCCCTGGAGCCGCAGCTGCTCGCGGACCTCCTTGGCCCCCTGTCGGAGGTCGAGGATCTTCGCGGAGTCGTACTTGTACTGGAAGGTGCCCGGAGGGCCGCGCGGGAACGGCTCCCAATCCTTGGCGGTCGTGGAGCGGAGCTCGTGGGCCCGCTTCCCCTCGCCCGGCTGGAACGCCGGCATCGTGAGGTGCTCCTCGGTCAGCCAGAGCATCGTCGCGTCGCGGATGGCGGCGGAGGTGGTGTCATCGAGCGCTCCCGGAGCGACCTGCGCCTGGACCCAGTCCACGAGCGCGCCGAACGTCTTCTCCGCGTTGTCCTCGAGCATCTGCAGCACCGCGAGTCGGATCGCGCTGCGACGCAGCTGCTCGATGCCGGTGTCGCTCAGGCGGTACTCGGCCGTGAGCCCGAGCAGGCTCTCCGAGTTGAGCGAGAGGTCCGCGAGCGGGAGCACGAAGAGCGGCGCCGCCGGCTCGTCGCGCGGTACGAACCAGAGGGAGAACTCGCGCCCGTTGGTGAGGAGCGCGAGCGGGACCTTCGCGGCCTTGGCCTGGTCGGCGAGCTTCCCGATCTCGGTCACGTTCGCCGTGCGGTCCCGGACGTCGAGGAAGAGTCGGGGCTCCCCATCGGCGCTGAAGAGCGCATAGTCGACGTGCTCGTCGCCCCCCTTCACCGGGAAGTCGAGGTAGACCTGCTTCTTGTCGTGGGGGTCCCAGCCGAGGGCGACCAGGAAGGGATTCACGATCCAGTGCCGGATCTGCGCCTCGGTCACATTCTCGACGTCGCGCAGCACTTCGCCCGCGACCTGGCCGAAGTCGGTGAGCCGACGGCTGAGATCGACCGCTTCCATCGGGCGAACGGATGGCTGCCCTTCGTTTAAAAACATATCTCGGCCGGGCGCCCGCCCGGACGCGCACCGGCTGCCTATCCGCCCCGAAGCTGGGCGCCTTCCCGATCGAGGAACGGCTCTACGGGGCGCAGCGAAGGCTCCAGTCCCTCGTACGCCGGGAGCCCGAGCCGGTCCGAGAGGAGCCACTCGACCTCGTAGGCGTAGAGCCGCGACGAGCCGAGCCGCTCCAGGACCCGGGCGAGGCGCACCGAGCCGGCCGGGGAGAGCCGAAAGTACCGGGGCGGACGACGCAGCGCCGCGAACATCCGGTCCGTCAGCGCGCGGTACACCCACCGCTGTGGGCCCCCCACGGAGACGACGCGCCGCCCACCCCGGTCGGCCTCGCGCCGAAGCACGCGGGCGAAGTCCTCGACCGCGAGGGGGCTCACATGATACTCCCCGTCCCCGAACATCGGGAA
>JASHYV010000106.1 GCA_030064695.1 Thermoplasmata archaeon | reverse complement strand
TCGGCACCTTGCCGTGCGCCACCAGGGTCCGCTCGATCGCCCGGGTGAGCTCCTGCTCTGTGATCGAGGCCATACGGCGGGGGACCTACCGCACACCGAGTAAAATGGGTTGCGCGCTCAGGGGCCCCCGGCTCCCGCGTCGTCCAAATGTTTTTGCCCCGGCCGCCAGTCCGGCGCGCACCGATGCGCGACGGGCGACGGATCCCTCGGGCCGGGTGGGCCGTGCTCTGCGTCAGCCTGTTCGTCGTCGGCCTGGCCGTCGGCGCCCTCGCCGAGCGGCCGGCGGCCGGATCCTCCGTGTCGACGGGGGTCGCCGTCGTGCCCCGAGGCGGAGGGCCGCTCGACCCGACCCCGTCGACGGGCGGTCCGAACACCGTCATCGCGACGATCGCGACCAACAGCGGGGGCATCGAGGGGACGTTCGATCCGGCGAACGGGGACATCTACATCCCGACCGGCGTGGGGCTCTGGGCCAACGAGAACACGAGCAACACGACCGTGATCTCGGGCGCCACCAACACGGTCGTCGGCCAGGCGTTCCTGGGCACCCTCGCCTACGCGCAGACGCCCACCTACGCCCCCTCGAACGAGGAGGTCTACGTGGCCGACCAGAACGAGACGGTGGGTCCGGACAACGTCACGGCGTACTCGGGGGTCGACACCATCGCGGCCAACGTCGACACCGGCTACACGTCGTACCCGTCGACGCCCGTGTACGACCCCGTGAACCACTACCTCTACGTCTCCGATACCGAGAGCTACGCGCCCCTCTCCTTCGTGCTCGACAACGTGACGGTGATCAACACCCTCACGAACTCGGTCGTCACCCAGATCCCGGTCGGCTACGATCCCGAGACCGGCGTCTACGATCCCGCCGACGGCGACATCTACGTCCCCGTGAACAACGCGGGCTCCGGCGACAACATCTCGATCATCAACGCGACCACGAACACGGTGCTGGCGAGTCCCGGGGGCTTCAACGGCCCGATCACCCCCGCGTACGACCCGATCAACCAGGAGGTCTACTTCCCGAACGAGGGGGTGGGGGCGTACAACATCACCGTCGTGAAGGGCCTCTCCGTCGTCGAGAACATCAGCACCGGAACGGACAACGACGACCTGCTCTACGGGAGCCCCACGGTCGACCCGATCAACGGGGACGTCTACGAGGTCCTCCTCGGGCCGGACGAGATGGGCGTGATCAGCCCGACGACGAACACCTTCGTCCACGAGGTGAGCGCGGGGGTCAACAGCTACGCCAACTTCGCCCCGACGTGGGACCCCGTGGACCAGGAGATGTACGCGCCCGGATACTCCTTCTACGGCGGAACCGGCGGGGTCATCGCGATCAACACCACGACCTTTGACTACCAGGTCATCGATGTGGGCGGGGCCCCGCAGACCCCGACGTTCGACTCCACCAACGACGACCTGTACGTGCCGAACGATGAGACCGGCAACGTGAGCGTGATCAACGGCGGCGTCAGCACGACGCCGCCTCCTCCGCCCGGGGAGTACAAGGTCTCGTTCACCGAGACCGGACTGCCGACCGGGGCCTGGTGGGTGATCGAGTTCAACGGATCGACGGAGAACGTGACCGCCTCGAGCTACGACTTCGGCAACTTCCACAACACCTCGGCGCCGGGCGACCCCTATGACCTCGAGTCCTGGTACTCGGAGGCGACCTGCACGTTCACCGGCTCGAGCCGGACCGGCGACATCGAGGTGGACGGGCACGCGGTCGACACCACGCTGCCGTTCTCCTGTTCGAGCTCCACGCCCCCGCCCCCGTCGTCCTCCTCGTCGTCGTCGGGGTTCCTGGGCCTGCCCGGCGACGAGGGCTACCTGCTGATCGGCGGGATCGTCGCGGCGATCGTGGTCGTCGCCGTCGTGCTGATGATGGTGAAACGGGGTCCGAGCCGCCCCAGCGGCCCGGCGCCTCCTCCTCCGCCCGCGGTCTGGTCCCCGCCGCCGCCTCCGCCTCCGCCACCCCCGCTTCCGCCGCCGTAGCGTCGGGGCCGACAGGGCTTAGAGCCGACGGCCGCTCGAACGACCGATGGACGGCACCGCTCGATTCGACCTCCCGGAGGGCGCGCTCCGCACGGCGCAGGCCGCTCTCGAGCGCGGTCTCTGCGAGGAATGCTTCGGCCGCCTCTTCGGCCGGCTCGGGCACGGGCTCACGAACGCCACGCGCACCCAGCTGCTGCTCGCCCGGCTGCACGTGGACGCACCGCCGCGCACGGGGCCGTGTACGCTCTGCGGGGGGATCTTCGACCGATTGCCGGTCTGGGTCGAGCGGGCGCTGGCGGCCGCTGACGGCTACGAGTGGGGGCGGTTCACCTGCGGCTCCCGCTGGGAGCCCGAACTGCTCGCGCATGAGGAGTCGCTCTGGACCGAGCTCGCCTCGGAGTGGGGCGAGAGCGCGCGCGCCGCCTTCAACCGCGAGTGGGGGAAGCTGCTCGAGGCCCGGACGGGGGCCGTCGGGGGTCCGGATCGGCCCGATGTGGTCTTCCTGGCGGACCTCGCGGTCGGCACGGTCGATCTCACGATCCTCCCGGTGTACCTCCGGGGCCGGTACCGCAAGCTCGACCGGGAGCTTCCGCAGACCCGATGGCCGTGCCGGCGGTGCCGGGGCCGGGGTTGCACGACGTGCGGGGGCAGCGGCAAGACCTACCCGACCAGCGTCGAGGAGCTCGTCGCGGCCCCGCTGCTCGCGGTGACCGGCGCCGACGGGACGCGGTTCCACGGCATGGGTCGCGAGGACATCGACGCCCGGATGCTGGGTCGGGGCCGGCCCTTCGTGCTGGAGCTGCTCCACCCGCACCGGCGCTCGATCGACCTGGGACCGATCCCGGAGGCCATCCGGGCCGGGTCCGACGGTCGGGTGGAGGTCCTCGATCTCGGGCCGGCCGAAGCGGCCGACGTGCTCCGCGTGAAGGAGGCGGCGCCGGAGAAGAGCTACCGGGTCGGCGTGCGCGGCGTCGTGCCGGTGGCAAAGGTTAATGAGGCGCTCGAACTCGCTGTCGCCCGAGCGATCGCCCAGCGCACGCCGCAGCGGGTGGCGCACCGTCGTTCCGACCGCGTTCGCACGCGCCGGATCGTCGTGGCCCGCCTCGTCGAGGCGTCCGACGCGGGGTTCACGCTGGACCTGAGGACCGAGGCCGGTACGTACGTCAAGGAATGGGTGGAAGGCGATGACGGACGCACGGACCCCAACCTCAGCGCGCTCACCGGTGTCGCGCTGCGCGTCGACTACCTCGACGTGACCGAGATCCACGACGCGGAGGGCACGTAGATGGTGAAGAGTTCCAAGGGGTTCCGCTCGCGCTCGCGGGGCACGTTCACGAAGGAGGTCCGGGAGCGGGGGATGCCCCCCGTCAACCGGTTCCTGCGCGAGTTCGCGATCGGCGACCGCGTCACGGTCGTCCTGGAGCCATCGGACCCGCATGGCCAGCCGCACCCCCGCTACCAGGGGAAGACCTGCACCGTCGTCGCCAAGTCGGGCCGAGCGTACCGCATCGAGTTCCTGGACGGCGGGAAGCGGAAGGAGCTGATCGCGCTCCCCGTCCATCTCGAACCGGCCGGCGGAGGGGCCGCCGCCCATGCCTGAACCGGTCCCGCTCGCCCGCGTGAAGGACCTCTTGACCGAGGAGGCCGCGCACCGGACCCTCCCCCGGGAGGCCGGGCTCGCGCTCCAGCACGCCGAGCTGTTCGCCCGCTTGACGAGCGAGCAGACGGACAAGCTGATCCAGGAGCTCCGCACGCTGCCGTTCGTCGACAGCGCGGTCGCCGTCAAGGTCGCTGACGCCCTGCCGCAGTACCCGGAGGAGATCCGTCTCCTCTTCTCGAAGGAGCGGGTCGCGCTGGACGAGGCGCAGGTCGCCCGTCTCCTGGAGATCGTGGCGCAGTTCCGATGAATCGGGAGGCGGACCTTGGAGAACTTCGCGTACGTGCTGGACTACCTGCCGAACGGTCGGCAGACCGAGCGGGGATTCCACCGCGAGCCGCTCGCGCTCGCCCTCGGTGAGGACGAGCTCAAGCTCTTCGAGCTCGTGCCGCGTCCCGGCGCGAAGCTCGTGTCGGGTTCGCGCATCCCGCTCGTGGCGCAGGGCGGCCAGCCGCCCCCGATCGATCACGTCCGGCGCCGGCTCGGCTACGACGAGCTCACGGTGAGCGCCCGCACCGAGCTGCCGCTCGCGCTCGAGAAGATCGTCCGGGCGAACGCGGCCAAGTACCTCCGGTTCTTCAACGAGTCGCCGGCCGTCTCGCGGCGCTTCCACCTGCTCGAGCTGCTCCCCGGGATCGGCAAGAAGACGATGCAGCAGATCGTGGACGAGCGAAGGCGCGCGCCGTTCGCGAGCTTCGAGGAGATCGAGCAGCGGCTGCACTTGAAGTCCCCCGAGAAGCTGATCGTCGGCCGGATCGAGCAGGAGCTGAGCGGTGTCGACGATAAGTACCGGCTCTTCGTCGCGCCGTAGCCGCGGGCCGAGCTTCGTCGACGGCGTGCCGGCCGACGCCGCCGCCGTCCGAGCGACGCTGGAGCGGGCCGGCGTCCGGCCGAGCTCGAAGTGGGGCCAATCGTTCCTGGTCGACCCGTTCGTCGCCGACGCGGAGGCCGCGCTCGTCGAGCGGTCGCCGGGTTCCCCGGTGCTCGAGATCGGCGGGGGCCTCGGGGCGCTCACGGCCGCGTTGCTCCGGCGCGGCCTGGGCCCGCTCACCGTCGTCGAGAAGGACCGGCGGCTCGCAGACTTCCTTCGCTCGACCTTCGACGGGCGCGCCCGCGTGCTCGCGGGCGATGCGCTCGAGCTCGAGCTGCCGCCGGCCGACGTCGTGGTCGGGAACCTCCCGTACTCGGTCGCCACGCCGATCCTGCTGCGGCTGCTCGAACGCCGGACCCCCCGGATCGTGCTGCTGCTCCAGGAGGAGGTCGCGCAGCGCCTCGCCGCCGGACCCGGTTCGAAGGAGTACGGCCGCCTCGCGATCGCGGCCCGGCTCTACGGCACCGTGGAGCTCTTCCGCTCCGTGCCCGCGGACGCGTTCGAGCCCCGCCCGAAGGTGGAGAGCCGGATCCTCGTGCACACGGCCCGGACCGGCGCGCTGCCGGTGCCCTCCGTCGAGCGGTTCGAGCGGCTCGTGCGCGAGCTGTTCTCCGCGCGGCGCAAGCAGCTCGGGAACCTGCTGCCGCGCGTGCGCGGGCTCGGCGATGCTCCGGCGGAGGTCGCTCGCCGAGCGAACTGGCCCGACGACTGGGCCCGGCGCCGCCCGGAGGACCTGTCGCCGGAGGCGTACTTCGCGCTCGCGAACGCAATCGAGGGAAGCCGCTAGGCCGTCGGCCCCACGCGGGGACGGCGGCCCAGGCGCTCCCGCACGAGCTCCAGGGTCTCGGAGAGCTCCGCTCCCTCGAGCTCGCGCCGCGGAGGTCGGACTCGGGCCGACCCCCGACCCACCTCGGCCTCCACGAGCTTGATCGCCTGCACGAACTTGGGGTCGGTGTCCAACCGGAGCAGCGGCAGGAACCACTCGTAGAGCGCCCGAGCCACCGCACGGTCCCCCGCGCGCGCCATGAGGAACAGCGCCCGGGTCTCGTCCGGGAGGGCGTTCGCGAGCCCGGCGACCCAACCTCGGGCGCCCGCGTCAACGCCCTCCAGCACCGCGTCGTCGAGCCCCACCGCGATCTCGATGCGGTCTCCGAGCAGCGCTCGAAGGGCCGTGATCCGACGGACGTCGCCGCTCGACTCCTTCACGGCCAAGAGGGTCGGACACCGCTCGGCCAGCTCGAGGACGTCCTCTGGCGGAACGTCGACTCCATAGGCGATCGGATTGTTGTACAGCATCGACGGGAGATCCGTCGCCCGGAATACGGACTCGAGATGCGCACGGACCTCGGCCCGGTCTCCTCGGTAGACGTACGGCGGAAGTACGAGCAGCCCCCGGGCGCCGGCCTGGGACGCCCGCCGAGCCAAGGCGACGGCATCGCGGGTCGAGGACGCGCCCACGGCGAGGATCAGCGCCCGGTCGGGGGGAACCTCGGGCCCGACCGCGCCCAGGAGGGCGATCCGCTCGTCGTGCGAGAGCGCGCTGCCCTCGCCGAGCGAGCCCCCGAGGATGATCCCGTCCATGCCGCGCTCCACGAGCCAGCGGGCGTGGCCGGCCGCGGCTCCCAGGTCCACGTCGCCTCGATCGTCGAACGGGGTGGTGCTCGCCACAAGGATCCCTTGCCCGAAGGCACCCCGCGCGTCGACGGTCCGGCCGCTCATGGGAGCCGGGACTCCGCGAGGAACGGATCGCGGGCGTCGATCAGCACGTCGGCCTCCCCCGTCACGTAGGCGTTGCCTCGGACCCAGGGGCGAAGCGCTGCCCCGTCCAGGGTGATCCCCGCCCGAAACACGCCGCCCAGGAACCCCTCCTGGCGCCAGACCTCTCCCGCGTGGAGCTTCCCGTCGGCGTAGAGGCGGGCGACCTGTGCGCTCGTCCCGGTCCCGCAGGGCGAGCGGTCGTGGACCCCGCTCGGGCAGAGGACGAAGTTGCGCGCGTGGTTCTCCGACCGCTCCGGAGGGCCCTCGATCTCCACGTGCTCGATCGCGCCGCCGTCCTCCCCGGTGATCCCGCCGCGCGCGAGTGCCTCGCGTACCGCGCGGGTAAAGTCGAGGAGCTCGGCCAGATGGGCCGGCCGCAGCGGGATCGGGCTCTCCTCCGTGACGAAGAACCAGTTCCCGCCCCACACGACGTCGCCGAGGACGGGGCCGTGGCCCCGGACCTCGACCGACACTCCCGCTCGGGACCGACGGCAGGGCACGTTCACGAACGAGACGGACCCGTCCTCGTGGAGCTCGGTGTCGACCGGGCCCACCGGGGTCCCGAACCGGTGCGGGCCCGGTCGGATGCGGCCCAGGTGGGACAACGAGGCGACCGTGCCGATGGTGCCGTGCCCGCACATCCCGAGGTAGCCACCGTCGTCGAAGAAGATCAGACCACCCTTCTCGCGGGGTTCGCTGGGCGGCGTCAGGACGGCCCCTACCGCGATCGGATTGCCCCGGGGTTCGCTCACGAGCGCACGACGCAGCTCGTCGTGCTCTCCACGGAGTCGGTCCCGGCGGGAGGAGAGCGGCCCGTCGCCGAGGTCGGGAGCCCCCTCGACCACGAGCCGGGTAGGTTCCCCTTCGGTATGGGAGTCGACGATCCGGAGGTGGCGAACGCCCACGGGGCCCCCAGTCGCCTCGCGCCGCTAAGCGTTTCCCTGTCGTCGCCCCCGCAACGGAATCCGCTCACGGCCCGATTCGTCCTCGATCCGGCGAAGGGCCCCGTGGAGCCGACACTCGTCGGCTGAAGCGTCTTCTACCGTAGAACGCTGGGAGGGCCATGCCGATGAATCTGCTCGAGTTTGATCTGACCCTGCCCGGTCGCCTGCAGCACCTGTCGGCGGACCTCCCGCGCGTAGCCTGGGAGGTCTGGCCGCTCGGCCCGAGATGGTTGGTACGATGCGAAGGTCCGGTCGAGGACCTGCACGCGCTGTCTACCCATCCGGCGATCTTGAATCGCCGGGAGATCGGCGCGGAGCCGACCGCGAGTTTCCTCTACCGCCCGAGCCGACCGGAGCTTCGATGGCTCGCGGACACCGCTCGCTGGGGTGCGGTGGTCCTCCCTCCGATCCGGTGGAAGAGCGGGCGCACGGCCCTCCGGTTGGTCGCCGCCGAGGGGGCCTCTCCCACCGGGTGGAGCGCCCGGTACGGCGGGGTCCGGCTGGTCCAGAAGCATCGGGCCGGGCCCCAGGAGCTGATGGACCGGCTCGATCGCCCGGCCGGAGTCGCCCCGCCTCTGACCCTCCGACAGCGGGAAGTCCTGCTCGAAGCGGTGCGGCTCGGCTACTACCGGGTCCCGCGCCGCGCTACGGTCCTCGACGTGGCTCGACGGCTGCACATCGCCCGCAGCACGGCGGAAGAGCACCTGCGAGCCGCCGAATCGACCATGATCCGTTCGGCCGCTCCCCTGCTCGCCGCCCGCGACCGGATCGGCGCCTCGGCCGAGTCGGCGCCAGATGCGAGCTCCCTGGAGCTGTACGCGCGATACTGTGCGGAGCTCGACCTGTACGTCCAGATGGCGCTCCGGGACGACACGATCTATCGGGTCACGTTCCGACGCGAACGCCCCCAAGGCACCCGTCGGGGAACTCATCCCTACCTGCAGCGCATCCTCGATCACGTCGAGAACGGCACGGGAGGGCTGGAGGACCTTCCGGTGGAGCTCGAGGTGGGCCCGTTTACGCGACGCGTCCTGGAGGAGGTCCGACGGATCCCTTCCGGTTCTACGCGCACGTACGGAGAGATCGCGCAGCGGTTGGGCGAGCCGCGGGCCGCACGCGCCGTCGGCAACGCGCTGGCCGAAAATCCGGCCCTGGTGGTGGTTCCCTGTCACCGGGTCGTCCCCTCACGAGGAGGGGTGGGCGAATACTCCGGCGCCGGAGGCCACCGGACCAAGGTCCGGCTGCTGCGGAAGGAAGGAGCGATCGATGAACCTTCGAGTTCCTAAGGTCGACCGCTTCCGGCGAGGTCCCGACCGACGACGGCTCTTCTCTCCCCGGTCCCGTCCACCGGTGGATCGCGCCGAGCGAAGCCCAGGAACTGAGAGGGCGGAGGCATGACCGATCCTCCGGAGTCGGAGCAGCGTCCCGGGACCGGGACGTCGGACCTCCTGCTGGTGGTACTGCTCGGCGTGCTGTGGGGCGCTGCGTTCCCCGTGATCCGATACGGACTGCTCGCGGGCGCCCCTCCGTTGTTCTTCGCCGCCGTCCGCTACGCGCTGACGGCCGCGGTGCTGGTGCCCATCGCGCTCGTGGCTCGAAGCCCGCGCCCCGCCGCCACGTCGTTGTGGGCGCCGGCCGTTTTCGGCGGGCTCCTCATGATCGGAGGATACGGGGGCTTGCTGTACCTCGGAGAGGAGTCGACCTCGGGAGGTCTGGCGGCCGTATTGACCGCGTCGGCGCCGCTGGCGAGCGCTCTGTTCGGCCTGGGTCTCCTGCCCTCGGAGCGACTCGGGCGCTGGGGAGTGGCGGGGCTGATGGTCGGATTCGGCGGGGTCGCGGTGTTGGTGCTCCCTCAGCTGGCCGACCCCTTCGCTTCGGGGTTCGTGGGGCCTTCCCTGGTCGTGGGCGCGGTGCTCGTCTTCGCCTTGGGTTCCGTCCTGCTGCGACGAACGGCCCGAGCCGCTCCCACGCTCTGGACCCTTGCGCTCCAATTCTCGGTGGCCGGGGCGCTGCTCGGTGCCGTGGGGGCGGGACTGGGGGAACCGTTCACCCTGGGCCACCCCGCGATGGTGCTTCCCTCGCTCGCTTTCCTGGTGATCTTTCCCGGGGTGCTGGGATACGCCCTCTACTTCCGCATTCACCATCGGTCCGGGCCGACTCGGGCGAATCTCGTCGGGTACGTTAACCCCGTCACGGGCGTCGTCGTGGGTCTGCTCGTCTTCGGCGAGACGGTCACGGGCTTGGAGCTCGGGGGAATGGCGCTGATCGCGTTCGGCCTCTTCTTGCTCCAGCGGGGCTCGCGGTAGACGGACGACCCGTGCACGGCACGGAGAATTCCCCACCGCGAGGTCTTGCCAGCTTTTATATAGAAGAGCAAGGTCTCCCCTCGCGGTGAGCTAGAATGCTCCAGGGTACCCCGATCCTCGTCCTGAAGGAAGGCACGGAACGCGAGCGCGGCAAGGGCGCGACGGCGAACAACATCGCCGCGGCGCGGGCGGTGGCGGACACGGTCCGCACTACGCTCGGCCCGCGCGGCATGGACAAGATGCTCGTTGACGGCATGGGCGACATCACGATCACGAACGACGGCGTCACGATCCTGAAGGAGATCGACATCGAGCACCCCGCCGCGAAGATGCTGGTCGAGGTCGCGAAGACCCAGGACCAGCAGTGCGGCGACGGCACGACCACCGCGGTCGTGCTCGCGGGCGAGCTCTTGAAGCGCGCCGAGTCGCTGCTCGACCAGAACGTCCACGCGACGGTCATCACCCGCGGCTTCCAGCTCGGCGTCGCCGAGGCGAAGCGGCTCCTCGAGGCCGAGATCGGGATCCCGGTCAAGGCCGACGACGAGGCGATCCTGATCGACTGCGCCACCACCGCGATGGGCTCGAAGGGCGTCTTCGGCTCGCGCGACCATCTCGCGAAGATCGCGGTCCAGGCGGTCCAGAAGATCGCCGAGAAGCGCGGCGACCGGACCATCTGCGACGTCGACCAGATCAAGATCGAGAAGCGCCACGGCGGCACGATCTCGGACACCTCGCTCATCGAGGGGATCATCCTCGACAAGGAGCGCGGTCACCCGCGGATGCCGAGCGAGGTCGCGAACGCGAAGATCGCGCTCCTCAACTCGGCCCTCGAGGTCAAGAAGACCGAGATCGAGAGCAAAATCAACATCAAGAACCCGGCCCAGATCCAGAGCTTCCTCGACGAGGAGGACAAGACGTTCCGCCGGATGGCGGAGGCGGTCAAGGCCTCCGGGGCCAACGTCGTGGTCTCCCAGAAGGGGATCGACGACGTCGTGCTCCACTACCTCGCGAAGGACGGCATCTACGCCGTGAAGCAGGTGAAGGAGTCCGATCTCCAGAAGCTCGCCCGGGCCACGGGCGGCAAGATCGTCACCGGCATCAAGGAGCTCACGGCGGCCGACCTGGGTTCCGCGGCGAAGGTCGAGGAGCGCAAGGTCGGGGACGACGACATGACGTTCGTCACCGGCTGCTCGAACCCGCGCTCCGTCTCGATCCTGATCCGGGGCGGCACCGAGCACGTGACGCAGGAGGTCGAGCGCTCCATCCAGGACGCGCTCAAGGTCGTCGGCAGCGTGATCGAGGACGGCGTCATCGCCCCCGGCGGCGGCGCGACCGAGATCGAGCTCGCGGTGCGCCTCCGCAAGTGGGCGCCGACCGTGGGCGGCCGCGAGCAGCTCGCGGTCGAAGCGTTCGCCCAGGCGCTCGAATCGGTCCCGTGGGCGCTCGCCGAGAACGGCGGATACGACGCGATCAACGTGCTCATCGACCTCCGGCGCGCGCACGACGGCTCCGATGCGAACAAGAACGTCGGCGTGAACCTGGCCGACGGCTCGGCGACCGACATGTGGAAGCTCCACGTGGTCGAGCCCGTCCGCGTGAAGCGCCAGGCGCTCTCCTCGGCGGGCGAGGTCGCCACGATGGTCCTTCGGATCGACGTCGTCATCGCGTCGAAGAAGTCGAGCCCGGCCCCTCCCTCGCCCGGCGGCCACGACCACTAGGGTCGCCCTCGAACCCCTTTCCCCCGGGCGACGCGCGCGAGCGCGCCGCCCGAAGTCTTCTTAACGAAGGCGCGGTAGCCCGCTCGCCATGCGGACGAAGCCCGTGGAAGGCGTGCTCCGACTCGATGTCGTCGCGCTCGACCCGAGGCCCGCGGTCTACCTCTCGTACGACGGGCTCGCCGGCATCAGCCAGCGGCCGTTGCTCCGCGACCTGGTGGAGGAGCTCGAGCGGAAGGGTCCCGGGGAGCTTCCGAAATTCCTGGACGCGCTCCGGCGCCACCGCTCCGGCCAGGTCCACGTCTACTTCTCGGACTACGTGAGCTACGGGATCGGCGGCGGCGACGCGGCCGCGGAGTTCTTCCTCGGGACGTTCCTCGTGCTCCACGAACCGGCCCGGGAGGCCGGCAAGGAGCCCGCCGTGCCGGAACATCTGGCCCTCTACCGGCCCGGCGGCATCGAGCGCCTCGCGCTCGAGGGCACGCCGGCCTAGTCCGCTCGACCCGAGCCTTTACCTCCCCGGGCCCTCTCGGGCGCCTCGGACGGACCCGTTCGTGGCCGACGAAACCCCGCTCGAGCGCGAGCGCCGGACCAAGGTGGCCCGTTGGCGCTCGGAGGGCCGCGAACCGTACCCCTGGTCGTTCCCGAACCGGGTCGGCACCGATCGGGTGCGCGCCGCCTGCGCCCAGCTGAGGCCCGGCGAGGAGGACCTCGCGCATCCGCTGCGGGTGGCGGGCCGACTCAAGGCGGTCCGGGTGCACGGGCGCACCGCGTTCGCCGATCTCGAGGACCTCGAGGGTTCGCTCCAGCTCCTGCTTCGGGTGGACGAGCTCGGCGAAGCGGCGTACGCGGCCTGGCTCGCGGACCTCGACCCGGGCGACGTCGTCGGCGCGGACGGCGCGCCGATGGTCTCCCGACGTGGCGAGCCCAGCCTGCTCGTCACGTCCGTCACGATGCTGGCGAAGGCGATCGCCCCGCCGCCCGAGAAATACCACGGGCTCCAGGACGTCGAGGCTCGGCTCCGGCACCGGCACGTCGATCTGCTCGCCTCGCCGGAGACCCGGGCCCGCTTCCGGCTGCGGTCCTTCCTCGTCTCGGAGACGCGCGCCCACCTGGCGGAGTCGGGCTTCCTGGAGGTCGAGACGCCGGTGCTGGTGCCGATCGCGGGCGGCGCGGCCGCGGAGCCGTTCGTCACCCGGTCGGGCTACCTCGCCGAGGAGCTGCAGCTGCGCATCGCGCTCGAGCTGCCGCTGAAGCGCCTGCTCGTCGGCGGTCTCGAACGGGTCTTCGAGATCGGCAAGTGCTTCCGGAACGAGGACCTGGACTCGGTCCACTCCCCGGAGTTCACGATGCTCGAGGCGTACTGGGCGTACGCCGACTACCACGACATGCGGGCGCTCCTGGAAGCGCTCTACAGCCGCCTCGGCCGGCGCGCGGCGGAGTTCGCCCCCGATACTCCGGCCGTCCAGGAGGCGGCGACGGCGTTCGCGGGAGGCTTCTCCACGATCGATTTCGTGGACGAGCTCGAGCGCCGCAGCGGGATCTCCGGCCTGCTCGAGAAGAGCCCGGAGCAGTTGCGCGAGCTCGCCCGTTCGGCCGGCTCGACCGTCCCTGCCGAGTCGCCGCCCGGGATCTTCCTCGACAAGCTGTTCGAACATTACGTGGAACCGACGCTGCAGGCGCCGACGTTCGTCCTCGACCATCCGGCGGCAACGACCCCGCTCGCGAAGCGACACCGCTCGAAGCCGCACCGGGTCGAGCGGTTCGAGTTCTACTACCGGGGCTTCGAGCTCGGCAACGCCTACACCGAGCTCAACGATCCCGACGAGCAGGAACGACGCTTCCGGGACCAGCTCTCGGCCCGCGCGGACGCGCGGTACGCCTTCGACGAGGAGTTCATTGAAGCGCTCCGCTACGGGCTGCCCCCGTGCACGGGGGTCGGTTTCGGGATCGACCGAATGACGATGGCGTTCTCCGGCGCGGCCTCGATCAAGGACGTCATCCTGTTCCCGCAGACCCGCTCGACCTGAACCGGCGAGGGCGGAGTTATACCTCTCCCGCGACGATGGGAGTACGATGGCGCTTCCCGACCCCTCGGCGGCGGCGCCTCCGCTCCGGATCGAGGGGCTCACCGTCGTCTACGGCGAGAGGAAGGCCGTCGACGGCCTCACGATCGAGGTCCGGCCCGGCGAGATCTATGGGCTGCTCGGGTCCAACGGAGCGGGCAAGTCGAGCACGATCAAGGCGATCGTCGGCCTCGTGCGGCCCGTCGCCGGCTCGATCCGCGTCTTCGGGATCGACCCGCTGACGCACGGGCTCTCGGCGAAGGCGCGGATCGGCTACGTGCCCGAGACGAGCCTGCTCTACGAAGCGCTCACGCCCCGCGAGTTCCTCGAGTTCGTCGCGAGCGTGCGGCACCTGGACGCCGCGGTGGCGTCCGAACGGGTGCGGGCCTACGCCTCCGCCTTCCGACTCGACGGCGAGATCGAGGAGCCGATCGCCACGCTGTCGAACGGGACTCGGCAGAAGGTGCTGATCCTCGCCGCCCTGCTCCACCAGCCTTCGCTGCTGGTCCTCGACGAACCGCTCAACAGCCTCGATCCCCGGTCGGTGCGGATCATGAAGGACCTCCTCGCCCGCTACGTGCTCGAGACGGGGCGCGGCGTCCTCTTCTCGACCCACACGATGGAGGTCGCCGAGCAGCTCTGCCACCGGGTCGGGATCCTGGACCGCGGCGTCCTTCGGGCCGAGGGGACGCTCGGCGGCCTCCGCGAACGGGTCGCGGAGGGCGATGCGACCCTGGAGCGGATCTTCCTCCGACTGACCGAGGAGGAGGCGGGCGTCGCGGAGGCGATCCGGTCGCTCGGGGGCGCGTGAGCCCGTGTCGTGGCGGGAGGCGGCGCGCCTCAGCTCGGTCGCCTACCTCGAGCTCTCGCTGCAGGCGATCTACGCGTTCCGGCAGGGGAACGTGCTCCCGGCCGACCGCGCGACCGACCTGGTCGCCCGGGCCCAGCGTCGGGTGCTGCAGAGCAAGGTGATCATCGCCGGGGTGCTCGGGCTGCTCGCACTGGGCGCGAGCTTCGCGCTCCGCTCGAGCGCCCAGATCGTGGCGACCGGGATCGTGCCCGCCACGCTCCCCGTCGGATTGTTCGACGCGGGGGTCCTGACCGGCCTCCTGAGCCTCGACGTGGCCTTCCTCTGGTGGACCGGACTCCAGGTGATCCCGACGTTCCTCTCCTCGGGGGTCCTCCCCGTCCTCGAGCCGCTGCCGATCGACGACGCGACCCTGCGGCGGGCGGCGGCGCTCCTCTATCTCCGGCTGTTCGATCTCCCCGCGCTCACGATCCTGGTCGCCACGCCGGTCTTCGTCGGGATCGCCCTCGGGCCCGCTTCCGGGATCGCGGTCGTGCCCGGGGTCGTCGCGGCGGTCGCCTTCTCCCTCGCTCTCTCGCTGCTCACGGGCCGCTTCTTCGTGCGGCGCGTGCAGGGGTCCCGCGGCGGAGGCGGCTCCACGCTGGTCCGCTGGGGGTACCTGATCCTCTGGGTGATCCCCGCGTTCGCGATGTTCGGCTTCGTGGTCGCCGCCCCGGCGTTCTTCGCGGGCCTCGACCACCTCGCGCGGTCCGCGCCGTCGGTCGGGTGGAACCTCCTGCTGGGGGCGTTCCCGTTCTCGCTGGCCGCGCTGCCGGCGATCGCGGCGGAGGGGAGCGGGGGGTTCGGATTCCCGGACGGGGCGGCGGTGCTCGGCTTCGCCGTCGTGGGCTACGCCGGGCTCGCGGCCCTCGCGACCACCTGGACGTTCGCGAACGTGCGGTCCTTGGGGGTGCTGCCTCCGCTCCCGAGCGCGGCCGCCCCCGTGGCGCGCCCCGTCGTGGCCGCCGCGAGCCCCTCGTGGGCGGTGCTCACGAAGGACCTGCGGATCGCGAGCCGGACCCCGGGGTACGCCTTCCTCATCCTCCTGCCGATCCTGGATGCGGTCGCGATCGGGCTCTGGACGTACGTCTCCGCGTCCGGCTCGTCCGCCGCGCTCGCCGTGGGCATCGCGGCCGTCACCATCGCCGCCTTGCTCGCAACCTTCTTCGGCCCGGCGTTCTTCGCAATCGAGGTGAACGCCTACTCGTACGGGCAGACGCTTCCGCTCTCGGACCGGTCCGTCCTGCTCGGGAAGGTCACGCTCGTCACGCTGATGTACCTCGTGGCGGCGAGCCTGGTGCTCGGCCTGACGCTCCTTCGGGTCTTCGACCCGGGACTCTTCGTCCTGTTCGTGATCGCGGAGCTGCCGGCCGTGGTCGCCGCCGGGTTCTTCGAGCTCGGCATCCTGTTCTGGCGCGCGCGGCGACGCGGCCTGCCGATCGTCAACCTCTATTCCGGACAGTGGTACGCGGTCTTCGTCACGATCCCGGGTCTGGTCGTCGCCGGCGCGCCGATCCTGGCCTTCCACGTGCTCTCCGTCCACGGCGCCGAGCCCGCGCTCCTGGGGATGGGCCTGCTCGCGCTCCTCGAGCTCACCGTGAGCGCCCCGTTCGCCCTCGGGAGGCGGGAGACCTGAGCGCCCCCGCGCTCCCCTCGCGCTTCGAGGCGGCGGCGATCGAGGCGCGCTGGCAGGCCGAGTGGGCGCGACGGGACGTCTTTCGGGCGCCCGACCGGCCCCGGGGCCCGACCTACTCGCTGATCCTACCGCCCCCCAACGTCACCGGGGTCCTCCACATGGGCCACATGCTGGGCGACACGGTGATGGACACCCTGGCCCGCTGCCACCGGATGCGGGGCACCGCCACCCTCTGGGTGCCGGGGCTCGATCATGCGGGCCTCGCGACGCAGGTCGCGGTCCGCAACTGGGTCGAGAAGGAGGGGCGTCGCTGGGACGAGCTCTCGCGCGAGGAGGCGCTCGCCGAGATCGCCCGATGGAAGGAGGAGCGCGAGCGGCACATCCGCACCCAGGCGGAGGCGGGAGGCTTCTCCGTCGACTGGTCCCGGTACCGATACACCATGGACGCCGCGAGCGTCCGCGCGACCCGCGAGGCGTTCGTCGCGCTCCACCGGGCCGGGCTCGTCTACCGGGGCGAGCGGATCGTGAACTGGGACCCGCCGATGCGCACGGCGATCTCCGACCTCGAGGTCCAGCACCGCGAGGAGGACGCCGAGCTCCTCTACGTCCGCTACCCCTGGGCCGACGGCTCCGCCGGCGGCATCGAGATCGCGACCGTCCGGCCCGAGACGATCTTCGGCGACGTGGCGGTCGCGGTCCCCCCCGACGACCCGCGGTACCGCGACGCGGTCGGCCGCTCGGTGCAGGTGCCGCTCTCGGACCGCGTCGTGCCGGTGATCGCCGACTCGGCGGTCGACCCCGCCTTCGGCGCCGGCGCCCTCAAGATCACGCCGCGGCACGACCCGATCGACCGGGAGATCTTCCTCCGCCACCCCGAGCTCCCGATGCCGCCCGAGCTCTTCGACGAGGGCGCCCACGTGATCGGGGATTGGGCCCCGGCCGAGTACCGGGGGCTGGACCGCGACGCCGCCCGGACGGCGGTCACCCGGGACCTCGAGCGCGACGGCTTCCTGGTCCGCCGGCAACCCTACCGTCACTCCGTCGCCCGTTCGGAGCGGTCGGGCGCGGTCATCGAGCCCCGCCTCTCGACGCAGTGGTTCGTAAAGATGGGCCCCCTCGCGACCCCGGTCCTCGCGGCGGTCCGCGCGGGCGAGGTGAAGATCCATCCGGCGCGCTGGGAGCTCACGTTCTTCCGGTGGATGGAGGGGATCCAAGACTGGTGCATCTCGCGCCAGGTCTTCTGGGGCCACCCGATCCCGGTCTCGGTCTGCCGGGCCTGCGGCCAGGACACGGTCGCGGTTGAGCCGCCCACGGTGTGCTCGCACTGCGGGTCGTCGGAGCTCACGCCGGACCCCGACGTGCTGGACACGTGGTTCACCTCGTGGCTCTGGCCGTTCGCGGCGCTCGGGTGGCCGGAGCCGACCTCCGATCTGGCGCACTACTACCCGAACTCGGTGCTCGTCACGGCCCGGGACATCATGTTCTTCTGGGTCGCCCGGATGATGATGGCCGGCTACTACTTCCGCGGCGCCCGGCCGTTCTCCGACGTCTACTTCACCGGGATGCTCCGGGACGAGACCGGTCGGAAGCTCTCAAAGAGCCTCGGGAACTCGCCGGACCCGCTCGAGCTCATTCGGGCGCGCGGTGCCGACACGATGCGCTTCGCGCTGCTCTTCCCGAACCCGGCCGAGGAGGACGGGGCGTTCGGAGACTCGGCGCTCGACGGCGCCCGAAACTTCCTCACCAAGGTCTGGAACCTGGTCCGGTTCGCGCTCCCGCACCTTCCGACCGAGCCGGCGGCGCTCGCCGCACCGCCTCGCTGGGACGCCGGCGCCGCGCTCGAGAATCGATGGCTGCTCGCCCGGTACCGCCGGATGGCCGAGCAGGTCGATGCCGCGATCGAGCAACTCGAGCCCAGCCGGGCCGCGTCGGTGCTCCACGGGTTCCTCTGGCACGATCTCGCCGACCGGTACGTGGAGATCGCCAAGGACGCGCTCCAGGGGCGGCGGGGCGAGCCGGCCCGACGCGAAGCGTCGGAGGTGCTGGGCTTCGTGCTCGAACGCACGTTGCGGCGCCTCCATCCGATCGTGCCCCACGTCACCGAGGAGCTCTGGCACGCGCTGCCGCACGACGGCGACCTGCTCGCCACCGCGTCCTGGCCCGCCCCGTCGGAGGCCCCCGAGGATCCGGTGGCCGAACTCGAGATGGAGCCGGTGCTCGAGGCGATCCGGCTGCTCCGGAACCTCCGCGCGGAGGAGCGCGTCCCCTCGACGGCCACCCCGGCGGCGTGGGTCCGCCCGGCGGGGGCCGAGATCGCGACCGTGCTGCGTCGCGAGGCGCCCACGATCCAGCGCCTCACCCGGGTGGGATCGCTCACGCTCCTCGAGCCCGGAGCGCCGGCCCCCGCCGGAGCCGGGAGCCGCGTCGCGCCGCTCGGAGAGTGCTACCTAGAGCGGCCCCCGTCCGCACCGGCGGCGACCGCCGCGCTCGAGCGCGAGCGGTCGATGCTCGCGGACCTGCTGGCCAAGACCCGGGCCCGCCTCGCGGACGACGGGTTCCGGGCCCGGGCGCCCCCCGAGGTCGTGCGGGAGGCGGAGGAGAAGCTGCGCGACCTCACCGAGCGGATCCGCCGCATCGACGACCACTTGAAGGCGGACGCCTCCCCGTCCGCGGACCCCGCATGACGGATCGCAAGAGCCCGCGCCGGAGGAGCGCGCCCCGGTCCCCCTCGACCCCGACGGCGGGTCCGATCGCCGCGGTGCCGCTTCCGGTCGGCGCCAAGCCGCATCCCGAGCTCGGTCTCGGACTCTGGGCGCTGGGTCGGTGGAGCGAGGAGGACGAGGCGAGGACCAAGGCGACGATCGGGCGCGCCTACGAGCGGGGGATCCGGTGGTTCGACACGGCCGAGGTCTACGGAAATGGTCGCTCGGAGCGGCTGCTCGGCGACGTGCTCGCGCGGGCCGCGGAGGGCGCGCCCGACGCGTACGTCGTGACCAAGGTCTCCTGGGAGCACCTGCGCCCGTCGCAGCTCCGGGCGAGCCTGATCAACAGCCTGGAACGGCTGGGACGACCCGCCGTCGACCTCTATCTCGTCCATGCCCCCGACCCGCACGTGCCGCTCTCGGAAACGATGGGTGCGCTGGAGTCGCTCTGGAAAGAGGGTCGGATCGGAGCGATCGGGGTCTCGAACTTCGGCGTCGAGGAGCTCGAGGAGGCGGCCCGGCACCTCTCCGAGACCCGGATCGTCGTGAACCAGGTGCGCTACAACCTGTTCGACCGGGAGGAGGCCGACCCGGTGCGCGCGTACTGCGCTCACCACCAGATCCTCATCGAAGCGTACACGCCCCTGGCACGGGGCCTACTGGGGGGCCGCTACCTGGAGGGGAAGCGGATCCCCTCCGAGGTCCGGCGCTTCGCGGCCCGCACGTTCGAGCCGGACCGCCTCCCGGAGCTGCAGCGTCGCGCGCGGGCGATCCGCGACCTGGCCACGGAGGCGCAAGTCCCGATGGCGTCGATCGCCCTGCACTGGCTGCGCCAGCAGGGGGCGGTCCCGGTCCTCGGAGCCAGCCGCCCGGAGCAGGTCGACGCGAACCTGGAGGCGTGGGCCCGTCGACCCACGGAAGCGGTGCTCGACCGCGCCGACGCGATCGCCCGGGGCGATGGGGCTTAGGTTCGTCGCCTTCGACATGGACGGGACGCTCGTCGACGTCGCGAGCTCCTGGGCCGCCGTGCACGAGCACTTCGGCGTGCACAACGCGGAGGGGCTGCGCCTCTTCCTCGCGAACCAGATCGACGACCACGAGTTCATCCGGTCCGACATCCGCATCTGGTGGAAGCAGGCCCCGGACCTCACGATCGATGCGATCGATCGCATCCTGGCCGATGTCCCGTTGATGCCCGGAGCGAAGACCCTGGTGTCCGGTCTGCATCAGCGGGGGATCCGGACCGCGATCGTGAGCGGCGGCATCGACCTGCTCGCCCGCCGGATCGGACGGGAGCTCGGGATCGACCTCGTGCTCGCGAACGGGTTCCGCACCTCCTCCGACGGCCGGCTGACCGGGGAGGGCATTGTCCGCGTGCCGATCAACGACAAGGAGCGGGTCGTCGCGGGGCTCCAGGACCAGCTCGGCGTAGCGCCGCGGGAGACCGCCGCCGTGGGGAACTCGGAGATCGACGTCGGCATGTTCCGCCGGAGCCGGGTGGGCGTCGCGTTCCTTCCGGAGGACGAGAAGGTGCGGCGGGCGGCGACGCACATCGTGTCCGAACACGACCTCGCGAAGGTCCTGGACGTCCTCGAGCGCTTCCCGGCCGACTGAGCCCGAAGGGCTTTTCCCCCGCCCCTCGGTTCCTACCCGGTACGATGGAACCCTACTCGGCTCTCCTCGAGCGCGCCCGCGCGAAACTGCCCCCGGTCCAGATCGGCTCCGACCGATTCCAGGTGCCGGATCCCGACGTGATGACCGACGGGAAGAACACGGTCATCCGCAACTTCCAGGAGATCTGCGGCGTCCTGCGCCGCGATCCCGACCACGTGATCGGCTATCTCGCGAAGGAGTTCGGCTGCCCCGGCGTGCTCGACCTGCCGCGCGCGGTCCTCAAGTCCCGGCTCACCAAGGACCAGATCGGCCAGCGGATCCGGGAGTACACGGCGAAGTACGTGATCTGCTCGGAGTGCAAGCGCCCGGACACCCACCTCGTGAAGGAGGGCCGGCTGACGCTCCTCGTCTGCGAGGCGTGCGGCGCCCAACGGCCGGTGACCGTCCGACGCGTCGTCGCGCCCGAGAAGCCGAGGGCGCCGGTGGTCGTCGGAGAGGTCTATCGGCTCACGATCGAGGACGTCGGCCGCCGGGGCGACGGGGTCGCCAAGAAGGAGGGCTTCGTGATCTTCGTCACGGGCGCCACGCAACGCGGCTCGACCGTCAACGCGAAGGTGACGAAGGTCCTCGGCAACAACGCCTACGCCATCGTTCAGCCCTGACGGTCGATGCGCAGCGTCCGGTGGCTCGGGCTGCTCGCCCTGTACGTGGGCGCGCAGGCGGTCGGGCTGGTCCTGGCGCGCCCGTTCCTGTCCGCCGGCCTCTCCTCGAGCTCCAACGCGCAGAGCGTCACCGCCCCGATCGAGATCATCGTGCTCATCGTCCTCGCCCCGCTGGGGATCCTCTACCTCGCGCGGCGGCAAGGCGGGATCTCGGCGCTCCGGCACCTCATCCTCCTCGCGATCGCGGGGGCGCTCTACTTCACGCTGTACGCGACGTTCTCGCTCTTCCCGCCGGGGCTCATCCTCCAGGCGCCGTACGCGGCCGAGATCGTGATCGTCCCGGCGTTGATCCTCGCGGCGAGCGTGAGCGCCGGCCTCTACCTCGCGCTGCTCATGGAGCCGCAGTGGTACGTTGTCGACCTGGTCGGCTTCCTAGCCGCCGGGTCGCTGATCGCGATCCTCGGCATCTCCTTCGCGATCCTGCCGGCGTTCATCCTGCTCGTGGCGCTGCTGATCTACGACGCGATCGCGGTCTACGGCACGAAGCACATGCTCTCGCTCGCCGAGGTGGTGACCGACATGAAGCTCCCGATCCTGATGGTGATGCCCGACTCGGCGGGGTACGACTACACCGCGGCCCCGTCCCTCTCCGAGCAGCGGCGCCAGCCGACCGAGGAGCGCGCGGCGCTCTTCATGGGCTTGGGCGACGTCGTGATCCCGGGCACGCTCGTGGTCTCGGCGTTCGTCTGGCTGCCCGTCCACCCCGCCGTGCTCGGGATCGGCGGCAACGCGATCGTCGCCGCCGCGACGCTCCTCGGCTCGCTCGTCGGGTACGGCGTGCTGATGCGCCTCGTGCTCCGGGGGAACGCCCAGGCCGGCCTTCCGCTGCTCAACGGCGGCGCGATCGTGGGCTACGTGATCGCGTACCTGCTCCTCTTCCGGTCCTACACCCTCGGCTTCACGGGAGCGCTTTAATCCCCGGCCGCTCCCCCGGCCGCCATGGCGCGCCGGGTCGAGGACGTCCGCGTCGACGACGCGCCGACCCTCGACCGGCTCGTGCGTCGGCTTCAGGCGGGCGGAGGGTTCAGCGCCAAGGGCGTCGCCGACGGCGTCGACCTCTTGACCGGCATCCTCGGCGACCGGGAGATGACCACGTTCCTCTCGTTCCCGGCGGACGTCGTCGCCACCGGCACGCGCGGAGTGCTGGCGACGCTGATCCGGGAGGGGTTCGTCGACGCCGTCGTCACGACCTGCGGCACCCTGGACCACGACCTCGCGCGGGCGTTCAAGCCGTACTACCACGGCGCGTGGGACCTCGACGACGTCGCGCTGCGCCGACGGCATCTGTACCGGCTCGGCAACCTCGTGATCCCCGAGGCGAACTACGGCGCGATCGTCGAGCGCAAGATGCAGGCGATCCTCCGGTCGCTGTGGGCCCACGGGACGCGGTCGCTCTCGACCTGCGAACTGGCCTGGGCGATCGGGAAGGCGATCCCATCGAGCGCCTCGACGAGCCTCCTGCGCGCGGCGTACGACCGGAAGGTCCCCGTGATCGTGCCCGGCATCACCGACGGCGCCGTCGGCGCGCAGCTCTGGCTCTTCTGGCAGGACCACCGCGCGCTCTCGCTCGACCTCTTCTCCGACGAGCAGCGCCTGAGCGACCTCGTCTTCGAGGCGAAGCGGTCGGGCGCGATCCTGCTCGGCGGCGGGATCTCGAAGCACCACACGATCTGGTGGAACCAGTTCCGCGACGGGCTCGACGCCGCGCTCTACCTCACCACCGCGGTCGAGTGGGACGGCAGCCTCTCCGGCGCCCGGACCCGCGAGGCGGTCTCGTGGGGGAAGGTGAAGCCGCGGGCCCGCCACCTGACGGTGGAAGGGGATGTCACGCTCCTCCTGCCGCTCATGGTGGGCGCGGCCCTGGAGCGCCTTCGGGGCTGAGACCGCGCGCCGACCCCGAGCCTTTATCTTCCGAATCCCGCGTGGCCCGAGCCGTTCGTGGGCCCGTAGCTCAGCCCGGTAGAGCAGGCGGCTCTTAACCGCAAGATCAGGGGTTCGAATCCCCTCGGGCCCGGGGCGTACGCTTCGACCCGACGGTGTTCGACGGGCACGCGGGTCGCGGGCCACCGAGGCTCACACGCCGAGCCGGCTCCGGGAGAGGAGGATCGTCACCCGGTGGGGCTGATGCTCGCCGAAGACGAGCAGGAGCTTGTTCACGACGCTGCCGCCGCCGCCGTGACGGCGGACCCGCGCATCCTCCCGCGGGAGCGCGTACTCCTGGATCCGCCGCAGGCCGTCGGCGAGGTTGCCCACGATCTTCTGCGCCCCGACCACCCAGATCACGCG